>DASZDB010000091.1:0-2599 GCA_035942495.1 Solirubrobacteraceae bacterium | reverse complement strand
GATGGCCGCCAGTAGCCCGAATGCGTGCGGCGCCGGGAGGGAACACTCCCGAGACACTCCAGCAACCGAAGGAGACGGCGATGAGCGGCGAAACCGACGAGGCGAAGGGCCGGCTGAAGGAGGCCGCAGGCGACCTGACGGGCGACAAGGACCTCAAGAACGAGGGCAAGGTCGACCGCGGCGCGGGCAAGGCCAAGGACGCCGTCGGCGGGATCGCCGGCAAGGTCAAGGGCCTGCTGCGCAGGGACTGACGCGAGCGCCGCGCGCGGACCTCAGACGCTGAGGATCGCGCGCGCCTCGTCGGGCGTGGCGACCGGCCGGTCGAGCTCGGCCGCGATCCGGACGACACGCTCGACGAGCGCCCCGTTCGTCGCGGGCTCGCCGCGGCGAAAGAAGAGGTTGTCCTCCAAGCCGGTGCGCACGTGGCCGCCGGCCAGGATGCAGTAGGCGTTCAGCGGCAGCTGCGCGCGCCCGATCGCGCAGACCGACCACGGCCAATCGGCGGGGATCATCCGGCGCAGGTGCTCGACCATGCCGACGTTCGCCGGGACGCCGCTGCCCGGCACGCCGAGGACGAACTGCATGACCATCGGCGCGTCGAGGAGCCCCTCGTCGCGCAGCTGCAGCGCGAGGCCGACGTGGCCGGTGTCGAAGCACTCGACCTCGGGCCGCACGCCGAACGCGCGGAACCTCTCGGCCATCCGCCGCAGAAACGGCAGGTCGCCCTCGAAGAGCTGCTCGCGGAAGTTGATCGAGCCGCAGTCGAAGCTCGCCATCTCCGGCGCGAGCTCGAGCGGCCCGAGCCGCTCGTCGCGCACCGCGCGGCCGCCCGCGCTGCCACACGAGAGGTTGATGATCGCCTCGCAGCCGGCCTCGCGCAGCGCGTCGACGAGGCCGCGGTACGCCTCGCGGTCCTGCGTCGGCGTGCCGTCGGCCTCGCGTGCGTGCAGGTGCACGACAGCGGCGCCGGCGCGCGAGGCCTCCAGCGCGGAGGCGACGATCGCCTGCGGTGTCGCCGGCAGGTTGGGCCGGCGCTCGGGGTCGGCGTCGATCGACCCCGTGATCGCGCACTGGATGACGAGCGGGTCTGCCACGGCCCGGACAGTCTGCCACCGCGCGCGCGGAGCTCGCGGGGCCGGCGGCGGGAGGGGGCGCCGCCGGCCCGGCCGAGCTACGCGGCCTTGACGGCCGAGACGTCGATGGCGATCTTCACCTTGTCGCCGACGAGCGAGTTGCCGCTGCCGAGGACCTGGTTGAACTTCATGCCGTAGTCGCCGCGGGAGATCTGGCCGCTGACCTCGAGGCCGATGCGCTCGTTGCCCCACGGGTCGGTCTCCGTGCCCTGCAGCTCCGCGTGGAACGTCTCCTCCCGCGTGATGCCGTTGATCGTGAGCTTGCCGGTGACGCGCAGCTCCTGGTCGTCGAGCTGCTCGATCTTCGTCGACTCGAACGTGATCTCGGGGTTGACCTCGGCGTTGAAGAAGTCCGCCGTGCGCAGGTGCTCGTCGCGGGCCGCCTCGTTCGTGGTCACCGACGCGGTCTTCACCTTGCCGTAGGCGCGGCTGGACTCGAGGTCCTCGCCGATCTCGAAGGCGCCCTCGAACTCCGTGAACTCGCCGCGGACGGTGGCGATGCCGAGGTGCTTGACGGCGAAGCCGACCTTCGAATGGGCCGCGTCGACGGTCCAGGTTCCGGTCGCGGCGATGGTTGCGGTGCTCATTTCGTGCCTCCTGAAGTGGGTCCCGATTGCTTGCTAGGGCAACTATAGCAGATAGTTGCGGGCGCAACCTTTCGCGCTATCCTTGGCGGAGAGATCGAATGCCCGAGAACCTCAGCCCCAAACTCCAATCCCACAGCTGCTCCTACGAGACAGACGAACAGGGGCTCGCGCATTGGACCGAGGCCCACGCCGACGCGTGGATCGGCCTGTTGGAAACGCACAAGCAGCTCACGCGGGCGCTCGACGCCGAGCTCACCGCCCAGCACGGGCTGAGCCTGAGCGGCCTGGAGCTGCTCGCCCGGCTCGCCGCCGCCGACGACCGCCAGATGCACCTCACCGCGCTGGCCGGCGCCTCCGGGCTGAGCCTCAGCCGCGTCTCGCGGATCATCGGCGTGCTCGAGGAGCGAAAGCTCGTCGATCGCCACACCTGCCCGAGCGACGCCCGCGCCGTCCACGCGCACATCAACGACGCGGGGCTCGCGCTCGTGCGCGCGGCGCAGGCCACGCACTTCGCATCCGTGCAGGCGTCGTTCTTCGATCAGCTCGAGGAGGACGAGATCGCGACGCTCGCGCGGGTGTTCGGGCGCTTCGCGCCGCGCTCCGCGGCGGCGTGCAACATCGGGGAGGCCGGCGATGACGCCGCGTGATCCCGAGCAGCTCGACGCGGCCGGCGCGCCGACCTCCGGCGAGATCTCGCCGGCCACGACCCTCGGCGCGGTGCACCTGACGGTGTCCGAACTCGAGCGCTCACTGCAGTACTACCGCAGCGCCGTCGGGCTCTCGGTGCTCGAGGCGGGGGCCGGTCGCGCCTCGCTCGGGGCGGGCGAGCGCGAGCTGCTCGTGCTGACCGAGGAGCCCGGCGCGCGCCCGGCCGACGGC
>DASZDB010000090.1:0-6461 GCA_035942495.1 Solirubrobacteraceae bacterium | reverse complement strand
GCTCCATGGTCCCGTGGCAGATCGGGCACGTCGCGGTGCGGTGCGCGATGAGGTCCTCCCAGGCGCCGGAGAGGACGTCCTCCAGCGTCGGCCCCTCGCGCGGGGTGAGCTCGGGTCGCAGCACGGCGTGCCGCTCGAGGTCGACCGTCGCCATCACTGCACGCTCCTGAACAGCCCGACGACACGGCCGAGAACGCGCACGTCGCGCGAGCGGATCGGCTCCATCGAAGCGTTCTCCGGCTGCAGGCGGATGTGGTCCGCCTCGCGGAAGTAGCGCTTGACCGTCGCCTCCTCGCCGAGCAGCGCGACGACGATCTCGCCTTCCTTCGCGGTGTCCTGCGGCCGCACGACGACGTAGTCGTCGGGCAGGATGCCGGCGTCGATCATCGACTCGCCGCGGATGCGCAGGACGTACTCGCCCTCCTCCCCGCCCGCGATCGACGGGACGTCGACGTACTCCTCGATGTTCTCCTCGGCGAGCACCGGCGAGCCGGCGGCGACGTGACCGACGAGCGGCAGCCCGTCCGGTCGCACGATCGACTTGACCTGCTCGACCGCGCGGTCGAGCAGCTCGATGGCGCGCGGCTTGGACGGATCGCGGCGCAGCAGTCCGAGCTTCTCGAGGTTCGCAAGGTGCGCGTGCACGGTCGAGGACGACGCGAGGCCGACGGCCTTGCCGATGTCGCGCACGGTGGGCGGGTAGCCGTACTTCGCCGAGTGGCGCTTGATGAAGTCGAAGATCTCCTGCTGGCGCTTGGTCAGATCGAGATCCATGGCGCAGGCTCCTTGACGCGAGAGGTGTGGCGGCTGGCGGCACGGGCGAACATTTGTTCGCACAAGCTAGACGGGCGGCCGGACGGAAGTCAAGGCGCGCCTATACTGGGCGAGCCCCTGCGCCGGTGGCGGAATTGGTAGACGCGCAAGGTTGAGGGCCTTGTGGGGGGATTCCCCCGTGGAGGTTCGAGTCCTCTTCGGCGCATGAACGGAAAGCCCCGCTGCCGGGGCTTTCCGTCATTTCGGGCGCGCGCTGCGGCGCGCGTACGAGGGAGGGCAGTCGCGCGGCCGCCCACAGGGGGAGGGGGGCGGCCGCGCGGTCTGCGCGTGCGGAGCGCCTTTGGGGCTCGGCGTCCGTTGATGGCACTATCGCGCGCCGTGAGCGCTTGGATCACCGCCGCCGCAGAACTTCGGGTCGCGCGGCGCAACGCCGCGCCGCGCTCAGCTCGCCTGCGCCAGCGACCCCTGCTGCTCGGCCCACTCCGCGCCGACCTCACGCAGGATCTCGAGCATCGCCGCCGCCGCGGGCGAGACGTACCCGCCGGCCAGCGTCGCGGCCAGCACGTGACGGACGGGCGCGCGGCCCTCCAGGCAGCGGATCACGACGTCGTCGCGCACGGCGACGAGCGCGAGGTCGGGGATCAGGCAGACCCCGACGCCCGCGGCCACGAAGCCCTGGATGGCGTAGTAGTCGTCGGACTGGAAGGCGACGCGCGGCTCGAACCCGGCGGCCTGGCAGGCGCGCTCGAGTACGACGCCGTCCGGGCAGCGGCCCGTGGTTCCCAGGATCCACGACTCCTCGGCGAGGTCGGCCAGGCGGATGCGGGGCTTCTTCGCCACGCGATGGCAGGCCGACACGCAGAGGTACATCGGGTCCTCGAGCAGCGCGTGGCGCTCGATGGCCGGATCGGAGATCGGCGCAAAGGCGGCCTCGACGGTCAGTGCGATGTCGCACTCCCCCGCCTTCAGGCAGTCCAGGCCCTCGTCGGGCTCGCGCGGGGCGAGCGTCACCTCCACCCCGGGATGGCGCTCGCGAAAGCGCGCGATCGCCAGCGGTGCGATCGTCGCCCCGGCGGTCGGGAAGGAGACGAGCCGCAGCCGGCCGCCGCGCATGCCCGCGATCGCCTCGAGCTCCGCCTCGGCGTCCGCCAGGCGCGCGAGGATCACGTCGGCATGGGCGACGAGTGCCCGGCCGGCCTCCGTCAGATGCACGCCGCGCGCGCGGCGCTCGACGAGCACGGTGCCCGCCTCGCGCTCCAGGGCAGCGATCTGCTGAGAGACCGCCGACTGCGTGTAGGCGAGCGCCTCCGCCGCCGCGGAGAACGAGCCGCGGATGGAGACCTCGCGCAGGACCTTCAACCGCTTCACGTCGAGCATTAGCTCAGCTTATCCAGAAGACAGGCAAATGTCATTTGTGCTCATGTCCTCACGCTGAAAAGGTAGGTCGCGTTAGTTCCACGACCCCGGAAGGAGCACCCGATGACCACCAGCACCGGCGCGATCGTCATACGCCGCGCCACCGACGCCGACATCTGCGCGCTCGCGGACCTCGCCACCCTCGACAGCCGCGAGCCCCTCACCGGCCCCGCGCTGATCGCCGAGGTGGACGGCGTCGTCCTCGCCGCGCTGGACCTGGAGGACGCCAGCGTCGCCGCCGACCCTTTCGCTCCCACGGCCGAGCTCGTCGAGCTGCTGCGCCTGCACGCCCGTGCCACCCGCGGCGGACGCGACGGTCGCGGCTCGCTGCGCGGCTGGGTTGCCTCGTTCATGCCGGTCTCCGTCCGTGCATAAGGCCACGTTCGAAGCGTTCGCCACGTGGCGGACCGACGCCGCCGCCACGCAGTCGCCGCGCCACGTGAGGCACGCTCATGCACCCTCGGGTGAACGCCTGCGGGCGCCGCCCCACGTCCGTGCCCACCTGCGCCGCGCCATCCCCCCGTGGCGCGCGCAGGCGGCGGCGACGCGCTGCGCATGATGAGATAGGCGCATCGCAACGGCGAGTTTTCAGTGGCAGGACGGCGAGCGCACGATTCACTTCGGGCGCCACGCCCTCGACCGCGTCCTGGCGCAGCTCGGCGAGGGCTACACGCTGCTGACGACCCCGCGCGCGTCGGCGATGGCACCGGCCCTCGCCGAGCGTGCCGGCGCCGTCCACCACGTCGCCCCGGGCCGGGTCGACGAGCTGGCGGGTGAGCTGCTGGACGTCGTCGACCCCGGCGAGCTGATCGTCGCGCTCGGCGGTGGGCGCGTGATCGACACGGCGAAGGCGCTCGCGGCGGCCCGTCCGCTCGCGGCGCGCCCGCGCGTCGCGGCGGTTCCGACGACGCTCAGCGCCGCTGAGATGACCGCCGTGCACCGTCGCGCGGCCGGCGCCGACACCTCGCTGCCCCGCGTGCGCCCGGCGATCGTCGTCAACGACCCTGCGCTGAGCGCGTCGCAGCCGCCCGCCGAGCTCGCCGCGAGCGCGGCCAACGCGCTCGCCCATGCCGCCGAGGGACCCGCGACCGTGCGCGCCAGCCCGGTGCCGGCGCTCGCCGGTCGCGAGGCGGCGCGGCTGATCGGCGTCGCGTACATGGGCTCCGGCGCAGGCGATCGCGACCCCGACAGCCGGGCGCTCGCGGCGTTTCGCTCGTTCCACGCGGGCGACGCCCCCGCAACGCGCGGCGCAGCCGAACCCGACCGCGACACACTCGCCCTCGCGGCGCTCCTGTCCGGCTACACGATCGACAGCGCCGGCTACGGCCTGCACCACGTCCTGTCGCAGACGCTCGCGCGCTTCGCCGACGTCGGCCACGGTCCGTCCAACGCGGTGATGCTGCCGCACACGCTCGTCGCACTCGAGCAGCGCGCAGCGACCGGCGTCGCGGGTCTCGTCGCGCTCGCGACTGATCTCGCCCGCCGCGCACGCGCCTCGCGGCTGCGCGACCTCGGCGTTGACGAGGCCACCCTGGATACCTGCGCTGACGCCGCCTCCGAGCGCGCCGAGCTCGACCACATCCCGCCGCGACCCGATCGCGACGAGCTGCGCGCGCTGTACGCCGCCGCGTACTGACCTGCGCACGTCTAGGGCGTGAACGCCACCTCCCACGTCTTCGCGCCGTCGCGCGTGTGCAGGATCGTGCCGTCGCCGATCACGAGGTAGAGCTCCTCGCGCGACACGGCCTTCAGGCGGTAGGGCTCGCCGTCGATCCGGCCGGCCGTCTCCCACGACGTGCCGCCGTCGGCCGAGCGCTGCACGGCGCCGTCCTTCAGCGCCCGGTACAGCGCGTCGCGCGCGGGCCACGCGAGCCGGCTGCCGGACGAGCCGCCGAGACGCTGCCACGCTGCCCCGCCGTTGCCCGAGCGGTACAGCTCGGTGTCGCTCGCGGCGACGATCCGCCGTGGGTCGCCGGGATCGACCTCGAAGTCGACGATCGGCACACCGCCGGGCGTGAACTGCTCCGCGAAGGTCCTCCCGGCGTCACGTGACACGAGCAGCGCACCGATGACGGCGTCGAAGGCGTAGAGCCGGTCGTGCTTGAGGACGATCCTGTGCAGGTCCGCGCGGCCGAGGCGCGCGAGCACGCGCCAGGTGCGCCCGCCATCGGTGGAGGCCATGACGCCGAGGAACTCCGGCAGGGTTCCGGCCTCGTCGGGGTGGCCCGAGCCGAACAGGCGCCCGCCTCCCTCGGCGGCGAGCTCGAGCGAGGCGCCGACGAGCGCCGTCTTCGCGCCCGCGCGGACGGTGGCGCGCACGGGCGTCACCTGCCCCGACTCCCGCCCGATCCGGAAGAAGCCGCGGTTCGTCGTGAGCAGGAAGTCGCTTGTCGCGGGATCGATCTCGAGCGTGTTGACGCGCGGCGGCGGCGCTGCCGGATCGACCAGCCGCGTCGACGGCGATGCGCCGCCGCCCGCGCCGCCGCCGTCACCACAACCGCCCATCGCCACTGCGGCCAGGACACCGCCCGCCAGCGTGCGGCGGCGACGGCGCGTGCGGGTGGCGCTCACGGCGCCATCGTAATCCTGGGTCATGTCGCCCGCGCAGGCGGGGATACTGCGGCGATGCTCGACGTGCTGACGGACGTGGTGAGCGCGGCCTCGTCACGCTGCGCGTACGCGGAGGCGCGCCATGTCGCGACCGAGGAGGAGGACCTGCTCGTCCGCAACGGCCGCGTCGATCACGTCGACAGCACCTCCGCCGACGGCGTCGGCGTCCGCGTCCGCGCCCGCGCCCGCGGCGGCTGGGGCTTCGCCGCCACCCGCGACACGACACGAGCCGGCATCGAGCGAGCGCTGGCGCGCGCGCTGGCGATCGCCGAGAGCCAGCCCTCTGCGCCGGCCGGACCACTCGCCCCCGTCGAGCCCGCCGGCGGACACTGGTCCTGCGCCCACGAGCAGGACCCGTTCGACATCTCGCTCGAGGACAAGCTCGCCCTCCTCTTCGCCGCCGAAGAGCGGCTGCGCGGCGATCCGCGGATCGTCCGTTCGGACGCCGCCTGCGACAGCCGCCGCGTGCGCACCGCGTTCGCCTCGACCGACGGCGCCGCGTGCACGCAGGACCGCGTGGAGTGCGGCGCGTCGATCGCCGCGATCGCGGTCGCCGGCGACGAGCTGCAGGTGCGCTCCTACCCGGGCTCGCACGGCAGCGCGGCCGCGTGCGCCGGCTGGGAGCACGTGCTCGGCTTCGATCTCGCCGGGCATGCGCCGCGTGTCGCCGCCGAGGCGCTCGAGCTGCTCACCGCGCCCGAGTGCCCGGCGGGTCGCGCTACGGTGATACTGGGCGGCGAGCAGATGGCGCTGCAGATCCACGAGTCGATCGGCCACGCGCTCGAGCTCGACCGGATGCTGCTCATGGAGGCCTCCTACGCGGGCACGAGCTGGGTCGTGCCCGGCGATCTCGGGCGCCTGCGCTACGGCTCCGACCAGCTGAACATCACCGCCGACGCCACCCTGCCCGGCGGGCTGGGCACGTTCGGCTGGGACGACGAGGGCGTTGCCGCGGCGCGTACGTCGCTCATCGAGAACGGGCGGCTGCGCGCGGCGCTGTCGGATCGCGGCTCCGCGGCGGCGATCGGCCTGCAGCAGTCCGGCGGCTGCGCCCGCGCCGACGGCTTCGCCCGCCAGCCGATCGTGCGCATGACGAACGTCTCCATCGAGCCTGGCGGCGCCGGGACGCTCGCCGACCTCGTGGCCGCGACCGACGACGGCCTGTACCTGGAGACCAACCGCTCGTGGTCGATCGACGACCGCCGCCTGCACTTTCAGTTCGGCACGGAGACCGCGCGCGAGATCCGCGGCGGCTCGCTCGGCCGCCTGCTGCGAAACCCCTCCTACGCCGGCGTGACGCCGACGTTCTGGAGCAGCCTGGACGCCGTCTGCTCGGCGCCGGCATGGCGGCTGTGGGGCGTGGGCAACTGCGGCAAGGGCGAGCCCGGCCAGGTCATGCGCGTCTCGCACGGGACCGCGCCCGCGCGGTTTCGCGACGTCCAGGTCGGCGTCGCGTGAGCGCCGCGGCCGCGGCGCCGTCCCCGGCCTAGATCGCCGAGCGCGCCCTCGCGCTGGCGCCGCCGGACGCCGAGAGCCAGGTCACGGTCGTGCGCGAGCGCGCGCTGACGTCGCGCTTCGCGCGGTCCGTGCCGACGCAGGCGACCGGCGTCGACGACACCGGCGTCGAGATCCTCGTGGTGCGCGACGGCCATGCCGCGCTC
>DASZDB010000089.1:0-7560 GCA_035942495.1 Solirubrobacteraceae bacterium | reverse complement strand
CTTAAGGACTTTCGTCAGTGGCAAAGCAGCGCACCCGTGGCAAGCCCACGCGCCGACGTGACAAGAAGGGCGGGCCGGGCACCGGCCGGCGCAAGCCTTGTCCGTACTGCAAGGACAAGGTCGAGCAGGTCGACTACAAGGACACCGCCGTCCTGCGCAAGTTCATCTCCGAGAAGGGGAAGATCCGCTCACGGCGGATCACCGGCGCCTGCCGTCGTCATCAGAGCCAGATCGCCCGCGCGGTCAAGCGCGCCCGCGAGCTGGCGCTGCTGCCCTACGTCAACGAGGGCGGCCGCGACGACACCGAGCGCGAAGGCGGTCGCGGCGGGCGCCGCGGGCGCGACTAGGTCGATGCCTTCAGCGATCCTCATGCAGGACGTCGAGCACCTCGGCGAGCGCGGCGCCGTCGTCGACGTCTCCAAGGGCTACCTGCGCAACTACCTGATGCCGCGCAAGCTCGCCCAGCCGGCCACGAAGGGCGCGCTCGACGAGGCGCGCCGCCGTGCCGAGTCCACCGACCGCGCGACGCAGGCGATCATCGCCAAGGCCAAGGAGGACGCCGAGGTCCTGAGCCGCACCGTGCTGACGATCAGCCAGCAGGCCGGCGACGACGGGCGCCTCTTCGGCTCGGTCACCAACCAGGACATCGCCGACGCGATCGAGGAAGCGCGGGGCGTGAAGGTCGACCGGCGCAAGATCCACCTCGACGAGCCGATCAAGAACGTCGGCACGTACGTCGTCGTCGTCGAGGTCGCCGAGGGCGTGACGGCCTCGGTCAAGACGATGGTCGTCGAGCGCAGCTAGACCTGCTTCCGCTCGCCGCCCTCGCCGACACGATCTGGAGCGTCGTCGGCGTGATCGGCGGCGCGGCCGGCATCGGCCTGCTCTTCTGGGCGGCGCGCAGCGGGCCGGTCGAGCGCGAGGCGGAGGACGCCGCGCGCGAGTTCTACAGCGAGCACGGCCGCTGGCCCGACGACCCGGCCTGACGCGGTTCGCGGCCCGCACCCACGGGGTACGCGGGCGAGCATGCCGCTCAGCGACGCGCCGGAGCAGATCGCCGACGCCGTCGCGCAGCCGTTCGAGGGCCACGCCGACCAGTACCGCCCGTTCGGCGGCTACGCCGCGCTCGTCGGCGCCTTCAACCTCTCCATCGCAGCGTTCCTGCTCGCCGCCGAGCGCCGCGGCCGGCTGCCCGAGCGCTACCCGCTCGGCGACCTCGCGCTGCTGAGCGCGGGGACGTTCAAGCTCAGCCGGCTCATCGCCAAGGACCGCGTCACGAGCGTGCTGCGCGGGCCGTTCACCACCTTCCAGGACGATGTCGGCCACGGTGAGGTCGACGAAGCGGCCCGCGGCCGCGGGCTGCGCCGCGCGGTCGGCGAGCTGCTCGTCTGCGACTACTGCCTCGGCCAGTGGGTCGCCGCGGCGTACCTCGCCGGCTATGCGGTCGCGCCGCGACCGACGCGCGCGGTGGCCGCGCTCTTCACGGTCTACGGCGCCGCCGACGTCCTGCAGCTGGGCTATTCGCGCTTGGAGGACAGCAGCTCGTAGCCCGCGGCGGCCCCGGCCAGCGCCGCGGCCACCGCGCCCAGCCGTGCCCGTCGCTTCGTCGCCCACCAGACGAGCGAGCGCGACTTGGCCTCCCCGGAGAAGCGTCCGTGCGCGCCGCGGTCACCCGGCAGCGGCGAGAAGAGGTAGTCCGGACGGTCGGGATCGATCGGGTCGTCGGTCTGCTGCGCGTCGACGTTCGTCCGCGCCAGGAAGCGGTCGGCCACCCGTGGGGCGAGCTTGTTGCCGACGATCGTCATGACGCTGGAGCCCGCGACGAAGAACTCTCGCCGCGGATGGTCGATCGCCCACACAACGGCGTCGGCGGCGACCTCGGGCTGGAAGACCGGCGCGACCGGCCGCGGGTGGCGGCGCAGCGTCGTGCGGACCCAGCCGAACTGCGGCGTGTTGAGAGCCGGCAGGTGCACCGTCGTGACCTTCACCGCGCTGCGCTCGTGCATGAGCTCGCAGCGCAGCGCGTCGGCAAAGCCGCGGATCGCGTGCTTGGCCGCGCAGTAGCTGGCCTGCAGCGGGATCGCGCGGTAGGCGAGCGCGGAGCCGACCATGACGATCACGCCGCGGTTGCGGGGACGCATCCGGCGCAGGGCGGCGAGGGTGCCGTGGACGTAGCCGAGGTACGTGACCTCGGTGACACGCCGAAACTCGGCGGCCTGCGTCTCGTGCACGAAGCCGAGCACGGCGCTCATCGCGCAGTTCACCCAGACGTCGATCGGGCCGAGCTGCGCCTCGACGCGCTCGGCGGCCGCCTCGACGGCGTCGGGGTCGGCGACGTCGACCGGGCAGACGAGCGCGCGCCCGCCCGTCGCCTCGACCTCCTGGCGCGCGGCCTGCAGCCCGTCGTCACCGCGCGCCAGCAGCGCGACCGCGTCGCCGCGGGCGCCGAGCGCGCGGGCGACCGCGCGGCCGACACCGGCCGACGCCCCGGTCACCACGACGACCCGGTTCACGTGCGGACCGCCTGGCGCTCGCGCGCCTCGCTGATCGCGACCGCGGCGCTGATCAGCCCGACGTGCGAGATGGCCTGCGGGAAGTTGCCCAGCGGGTGCCCGGTGGCGAGGTCGACCTCCTCGGCGAGCAGGCCGAGGTCGTTGGCGCCGGCCGCCGCGCGGGCGAAGACGTGCTCGGCGCGCTCCGTCCGCCCGGCCAGCGCGTGGCACTCGGCCAGCCAGAACGAGGCGAGCAGGAACGGGCCGTCCTGCGCATCGCTCCAGCGGCGCAGCAGACCGTCGTCGCCGAGGTGCGCCTCGAGCGCCGCGATCGTGCTCGTCATGCGCGGGTCGTCGGCGTCGACGAAGCCCGACAGCGCCATGAGCAGCACGCCCGCGTCGAGATGGTCGGAGCCGAAGGCGCCGGCGAAGGCGGAGCGCTCCTCGCACCAGGCCTCGCGCAGGATCGTCTCGCGCAGCTCATCGCGCACGGCCGCCCAGCGGCGCGGGTCGGCATGCTCGCCGAGGCGGTCGGCCAGCCGGACCGCGCGGTCCAGCGCCACCCAGCAGCCGAGCTTGGAGACCGTGTAGTGCCGCTTGCCCTCGCGGCCCTCCCAGATGCTCGAGTCGGTCTCGCCCCATTGCTCGGCGGCGCGGTCGGCGAGCTGGCAGAGAAACTCGCCGGTGAAGGCGTCGATCTCGCCGATCTCGTCGCGGATCGCCCAGGCGCAGTCCAGCACGTGGCCCAGCACGTCGAGCTGCTTCTGCTGCCACGCGGCGTTGCCGACGCGCACGGGACGGGCGCCGCCGTGGCCGGCGAGATGCGCGAGCTCGTGCTCGGACAGGTCGCGCTCGCCCTCGACGCCGAACATGATCTGGACGTCCTCGGCGCCCGCGCAGGTGACGCCGGCGCGCACGATCCAGTCGAAGTAGCGGCGCGGCTCGTCGCTGCAGCGCGCCACCGACAGCGCGCGGGCGATCATCGCGGCGTCGCGCAGCCAGCCGAAGCGGTAGTCCCAGTTGGAGTCCCCGCCCGGCACCTCGGGCAGCGACGTCGTCGGCGCCGCGACGACGGCGCCGCTCGGCGCGTAGGTCAGGGCCTGTACGACGAGCAGGGCGAGATGGACGGCCTCGGCGTGGGCGCCGTCGTAGCCGGAGTGCTGCTCGCTCCACGAGCGCCAGGCGGTGGTGGTGTCCTCGACGGTGCGCGCGGCGCCGATCGGGGTGGGGGCGCCGGCGTAGGGGCCCGCCACGCGGTGCACGACCCAGCCGGCCCGCTCGCCGGCCTGCAGGGCGAAGCGGCCGCGGGCGCTGCGGCCGTCCGGGCGCAGCTCGCGGTCGCCGCGCAGGAACAGGCGCTCGGGGCCGCCGAGCGTCGCCAGACCGCCGGCCTCCTCGACGACGCGCGGGACCGCGAGGCCGTACTCCAGGCGCGGGACGAACTCGACGTCGATCTCCACCTCACCATCGAGCACCTCGGCGAGGCGCGCGAGCGCGTGCGGGACGTCGTGGCCGATCTCGTGGCCGCGGGCGCCCTGCGCGAAGGCCAGCGCGTCGGTCAGGCGCAGGGTGCCGCGCACGGTCCGCATCGTCGTCTCCAGTACGAGCGTTCCGGCGCGGTAGCGGCGGCTGGCCTCGAAGGGCTCGGTCGGGCGGATCGACCAGTGGCCCGCATCGGGGTCCAGCAGCGCGCTGAAGGCGCTCGGCGAGTCGAAGCGGGGCGCCGGCCACCACGTGACCGCGCCGTCGGACGCGACGAGCGCCGCCGAGCGGCAGTCGCTCAGCAGCGCGTGATCGCGGATGGCTGGAGTGCGGTCGATCGTCGGCGTCCCGGGAGGCGGCGGGGCAGGCAGGCTTCGCAATACCCGGCGCGCCTGCGCGCGACGCGGCTCCCGTCCGGCGCTCTTGCGAACATGTGTTCGTGACGCGATCTTCTTTGCGGAGTGTGCGGGGACTTGCGTGCGAGCCCCGGTGCGCGGCGGCCGGCGGCGCCTAGGCTGCCCTGGTCTTGAGCACGCACCCCGACTCCCCACCCCGGGCCCCGGCGACGATCGCGACCGGCGTCGCGCCGCCGCACTCGCTGGAGGCCGAGCAGTCCGTGCTTGGCGGCATCCTGCTGTCGGACCGGGCGATGTACGGCCTGGTCATCGAGGAGGGCCTGAAGGCCGAGGACTTCTACCGGGACCGCCACCGGCTCATCTACGAGTCGATGCTCATGCTCTACCGCGAGAGCGAACCGATCGACGTGCTCACGGTCAGTGAGCACCTGCGTTCGACGGGCAAGCTCGAGCAGGCCGGCGGCAAGGCGGCGATCGACGAGCTGACCGGGGGTGTGCCGGGCCTCGGCGGCATTCGCCGCTACGCGCAGATCGTGCGCGAACACGCGCTCATGCGCCGCCTGCTGAGCACGACGTACGAGATCCAGGCGTCGGTCCTCAACCATGCCGCCGCGCCGCGCGACCTCGTCGAGCAGGCAGAGCGGGCGATGCTCGAGGTCGCCCACGACGACCGCCAGAAGGACTTTCGCACGATCGACGAGATCCTCGACGACGAGCTGCGCAAGATGGAGAAGCTCTCGCGCGAGGGCACGTCGCTGACCGGCACCCCGTCGGGCTTCCGCGACCTCGACGAGATCACCGGAGGCTTTCAGCCCGGCAACCTCATCGTCATCGCGGCCAGGCCTGCCATGGGTAAGAGCGCGCTGGTCACGAACATCGCCGAAAACGCCGCGATCGACCACGGCCACCCCGTGGCGCTGTTCAGCCTGGAAATGTCCGAGACCGAGCTCGCCCAGCGGTTCGTGGCCTCACAGGGACGCATCAAGGGCGACGAGCTGCGCAAGGGCCGCGTACCCGACAGCAAGTGGCCGAAGATCCTGCAGGCGTCCGCGAAGCTCGCGGCGGCGCCGCTGTTCATCGACGACTCGTCCGACGTCGGGATCATCGAGATCCGCGCGAAGGCACGCCGGCTGCATCAGCAGCAGCCGCTCGGGCTGATCATCATCGACTACCTGCAGCTCATGCGGCCCGACGGGCGCGTCGAGTCGCGCGTGCAGCAGGTCGGCGAGATGAGCCGCGGGCTGAAGATCCTCGCCCGCGAGCTGCACGTCCCGGTCATCGCCCTGTCGCAGCTCTCGCGTGCGGTCGAGACGCGCGGGCAGTCGATCGACTCCAAGCGCCCGCTGCTGTCGGACCTTCGTGAAAGCGGAAGCATCGAACAGGATGCCGACCTCGTCGCGTTCATCTTCCGCGAGGAGTACTACGACAAGGAGACCGAGCGGGCGGGGATCGCGGACATCATCATCGCCAAGCACCGCAACGGCGCGATCGGCGAGGTCGAGCTGACGTTCGCCAAGGAGTATCCGAAGTTCCTCAACTACACGTCACCGGATCGCTACGCGTGAGGAGCCGGCTTCCCCGTCTGCGCGCGCGGCCCGCGCTGCGCCCAGGTCCTCCACATGACGACCGCTGCGACGACGATCAGCGGCGCGGCCTGGAGCGCCACGAGAGCCCAGTGTCCTGCGTGTGTGATGACGAGCATGGCCGTGATCGCCCGGCTGGGCCGGCGACGCCCGTGGCGCCGCCGGCCCGCATGGGCAATGGGTCAGGCCGTGGCCGTGCGGCGCGGGGCGCCACCCGTGGCCGGGCTCGCCAGGCCGATCGCGATGCCGCTCACCGCGATCGCCAGGTGCAGCAGGTTGTCGGCCGTGTTGATCGGGATGATCGACAGCAGGTAGCCGCCGTCGCCCACGATGAAGCCCAGCACCGTGACGAGCAGGTACACGACGCCGTAGCCGATCGCGAACAGCCGCGCGCTGGCGGCCGTCTTGGCCATCGCGAGGCCGACGATGCCGGACAGCAGATGAACGACGTTGTGCCAGCCGTTGATGTCAAACGCGATCAGCGTGCCGCGCTGCGCGTCGTCGCCGACGGCGAAGCTCGGCTCGACGAGAAAGCCGAGGATGCCGACGAGCACGAGCACCGCGCCGAGGGCGAGCGCATAGATCTGCGCGAGGGTCTTGCCTTCCATTGCGAACCTCCTGAAGTGGGGGGGAAATGTCCTGTTGGCCAATGCGCGCCGACCCCCCGCGGCGGATCAATGCCGCCGCCGCGTGCCCTACGCTCGCGGCCGCGCGTGCGTCGCCCGCGAACGCTCCTCCACCACGGCGGCGCGGCGGGCGCCGCGAAAGTGGCGGAAGACGATCACGACGACGATCGCGACGGGAGCGACCTCCAACAGCCCGAGCGTCCAAGGATCCATCCGAAACCTCCTGCGGTGGGGAAACGTCCTCACGCGCTCTGCGCGCCCGACCGGCCGAACGGATCACTCCCGCCGCACCCGCCGCTGCGTCGCCTACGCTCGCTGCGCCGATGAGCACCGCCCGCCTCCCGCTGCCCGTACCCGAGGACCACTGCCCGTTCGATCTGTGCGACGGCAGCGGCTTCGTCATCGATGAGGCCACAAACGACGCCGGCGACTGCCGCTGCCGCGCCCAGCGTGTCAGCCGCGCGCGGGCGAAGTCGCTCAGCGGCGTCATCCCGCGCAAGTATCGCGGCGTGTCCTTCGACCGCCCGCCGGTCACTGAGATCGCGGGCCCGGTGACCGCCGCGGTGCGCCGCTACGTCAACCGCATCGAGGAGAACCTCGAAGCCGGCCGCGGCCTGTGGTTCTTCGGCTCCGTCGGCACGGGCAAGACGACGCTCGCGATGCTCGTCTCGCGCCACGCGCTCGAGGCCGGGCGCAGCGTCGCGATCTACTCGCTGCCGCGGCTGCTGGCGGAGATCCGCACGACGTTCGACGATGATCGCGGCAACTCCTACGTCGACCTGCTCGACCGCCTGACGGCTGTCGACCTGCTGCACATCGACGACGTGGGGGCCCAGAAGACGAGCGAGTGGGTGCTCGAGCAGCTCTACGCGATCGTCAACGCGCGCTACGAGGACGAGCGCTCGGTGATCATCACGACGAACCTCGAGCGCGACGAGCTTGCCGAGCAGATCAACGAGCGGACGGTGTCGCGTTTGGAGGAGATGTGCGAGGTGCTGCCGCTGTGGGGCGCCGACGCGCG
>DASZDB010000088.1:0-13666 GCA_035942495.1 Solirubrobacteraceae bacterium | reverse complement strand
AGATGACCTCGAGCTCGCGCGCCAGCGCCGCGGTCAGGCGGCGCAGCCGCTTGGCGACGTTGGGCTCCTCCAGCAGCGCCTGCTTGTCGTCGGTCGGCAGCCGCAGCGACCCGGAGATGATGTGGCTCAGCGCGCCGGGCTCCTCGACGTTGGCGACGTCGATCTGCAGCTCCTCGGGCAGGTACGGGACGGCCTCGACGATCTGCGAGAACGTCTGCTGGACGTTGCGCATGAGCGCCGTCAGCTCCGGCGACTCCTCGACGATGTCGGGCAGCTCGATGATCTCGGCCACGAGCTAGGCGTGGTCGTGGCGCCAGCGCTCGATCTTCACGCGCTGCGCCCCCTGGACGAGCACGCGCAGCGTCCCGTCGGGCACCTTCAGCATGCGCGCGATGACGCCGACGACGCCGACGTCGTAGAGCTCCTCCGGGCCCGGCTCCTCGAGCTCGGGCTGGCGGCTGGCGACCATGACGAGCATCCGGTTGCCGGCGAGCACGTCGTTGACGAGCTGGATCGAGCGCTCCTGGCCGATGGCCAGCGGCGTCAGCGTCTCCGGAAACGGGACCGTCTCGCGCAGCGGCAGGACCGGCAGCGTCTCCGGCACCGGCTGGCTGACCCCGACCTCGATCTCGCGCGCCGCGTTGCCGTCGGCGACGATGTCGATCATCGCTCCTCGCTCTCCGCGGCGATCGTCCCGCCGCGCACGATCGGCACGCTGCGGACGTGCGACTGCGGATCGGACAGCGGCAGCTCCACCCGCAGGATGCCGTCCTGGTAGGTCGCCCGCGCCTGCTCGGCGACGACCTCCGCGCCGAGCTCGATCGTGCGCCGGAAGGGGCCGTGCTCGATCTCGAGCTGCTGGTACACCCGCGCCTGCGCATCCGCTTCGCGGCGGTGGCCGGTGAGCGTCAGCGAGCGGCCCTGGATCTCGAGGCCGAGGTCCCCGGCGTCGATTCCGGCCAGCTCCGCGTGCACGACCGCGCGGGGCGGATCGTCCGCATAGAAGACGTCGACGGCAGGGCTGAAGCCGGTGCGGCGCGAGGTGAGACCGACGCTGCCGAAGACGTCGCCGAACAGCTCGTCCATCTCGCGGCGCATTCGCTCGAAGTTCGCGAAGAGATCGCGCTCGCGGGCCATGACCAGGGAGCGTACCCGCTGCACGTCGGCCCCTTGCGTTGACTAGATGGTGGGTTCCACGACGGCAACCAACGACCTATACCTCGTAGACGGCCCCCTCCTGCGCGAGCTCGACCGGGCCGTCGAACGAGCGCCCGGCGTCGGCGACCGCGCGTGCGCCGTCGAGCTCGTCGGAGATGTGCGTCAGCACGAGTCGCCGCGCGCGGCAGCGAGCCGCATGGTCGCCGGCCTCGGCCGCCGTGAGGTGCCCGCGCGGCTCGTGATCGTCGGCCACGCGCAGCGTCGCCTCGAGGAACAGCAGGTCGGTCTGCGCGGCGAACGCGTCGAGCGCATCCGTCGGCCCGTGGTCGGCGCCGAACGTGACGCGCCCGCCGCCTGCGCAGCGCAGCTCGATGGCGTTGGCGGGCACGTAGTGCGGCACGGGCTGGAAGCGCACGTCGAGCCCGCCGATCCGCGCCGGTCGCTCGATGTCGTACTCGGCGATCTCGAAGGCGCTGTCGAGCAGGTGCGGCTGGCCGCCGGCGACCGCCATCGTGTGCAGCAGCGCCGCGCCGTCGGGCGGCACCAGCAGCCGCGGCGAGCGCGGGCCGCGGTCATCCGAGCGCCGGCCGCCGTGACCGCGCGACCCGTAGGTCAGCGCGCAGGCATACGGGACGAGGTCGAAGTAGTGATCGGGGTGCATGTGCGTGACGACGATCGCCTCGACGTCGAGGTAGTCGCACACGCCGCGCAGCTTGGAGAACACGCCGCTGCCGCAGTCGACGAGGACGGACGTATCGCCGTCCTCCACGAGATATCCGCTGCACGCGCCGTCGACGTCCTGCCAACTGGGTGACTTTCCCAGCACCGTGACCTTCACGCGCGGGACTCTATGCGCTCGGCTGCACGCTCGCGTTCAGCCGGCGTGCAGCGCCGCCTGCTCCTGGGCGCTGGGAAATGCCCAGGCCGCCTGCGTGCGGCGTTCCTGCCGGAAGGCGAAGCGCAGCTGCTGCGGCGGGCGCAGCCCCTCGGGACTGTCGGGCCGGAACGTCGGGCACGGCTCGTCGACCTGCAGCGCGCAGAGCAGGTTGCGTCCGAAGAAGCAGTCCTCGCATGCCGCCTTCTTCGCCGTCGTCCGCGTCTTGACCATTGCGTCTGCGCACCCTTCGTCGCCCACCGTGACCGAGGGCCATCACAGCAGGCGTCGGGGGTGTCCTCAAGGGGTCCCGGACGCGTGTTTGCGCTCGTATGGGATTTTTGGATCCAGGCAGCCCGCAAATGCCGGACGAATCGCCGGTCATTCCCGTGCGAGGCTCACGACAAGCAGATCTCGCCCCTGCGCGCAGGCGTTCATCGCGCACTTTGCGAGACACTTCGCCAGAGATGACCGCCGCGAGCCACGACACGCTCGTCGTCGGCGCGGGCATCCTCGGACTCGCCGTCGCCCGCGAGATCCTCGCCCGGCGCCCCGGCGAGCGCGTGGTCGTCGTCGAGCGCGAGGCGCTGCCGGCGGCGCACCAGAGCAGCCACAACTCCGGCGTTATCCACGGCGGGATCTACTACGCGCCGGGGTCGCTGAAAGCGCGGCTGTGCGTGAACGGAGCCGCGCGGATGCACGCCTACTGCGAGGCCAACGCGATCGACGTTCGGCGCGTCGGCAAGCTCATCGTCGCGCTGCGCCCCGACGAGCTGCCCGCGCTGGCCGAGCTCGAGCGGCGGGCGCACGCGAACGCCGTGCAGGGCGTGCGGCGCGTGGACCCGGCGGGCCTGCGCGCCGTCGAGCCGCACGCGACCGGGATCGCCGCGGTTCATGCGCCGCACACGAGCATCGTCGACTTCGCCGCGGTCTGCCGCCGGCTCGCGGCCGACGTCGCCGCCGCGGGGGGCGAGCTGCGCTGCCGCTGGCCGGTCAGCGCCGTGACGACCACCGCGCGCACGATCGCGCTGCGCACCAGCGCCGGCGACGAGGTCCGGGGCACGCGCGCGGTCTTCTGCGCCGGGCTGTGGTCAGACCGGCTCGCCGTCCTGGCCGGCGCGGACCCCGACCCGCGCATCGTCCCGTTCCGCGGCGCGTACCTCCAACTGCGCCCCGAGCGCCGCGCGCTCGTGCGCGGCCTCATCTATCCCGTGCCCGATCCCCGCCTCCCCTTCCTCGGCATCCACCTCACGCCCACGGTCGACGAAGCCGTCCTCGCCGGCCCCTCCGCCCTGCTCGCCGGCGCCCGCGACGCCTACCGCCTACGCACGCTGCGCGTGACCGACCTCCGCGAGACGGCGGCGTGGCCCGGCACCTGGCGGATGGCGCGGCGCTGGTGGCGGACCGGCCTCGCCGAGGCGCGTCTGGCGGCGCTGCCGGCCGCCTTCGCCGCGGCGGCGGCCCGCTACGTGCCCGAGCTGCGCGCCGAGGACTTCGAGCCGGCGTTCGCCGGGGTGCGCGCCCAGGCCGTCTCCCGCGACGGCCGCCTCGTCGACGACTTCCTGCTCTCGACCACGCCGCGGGCCATCCACGTCCGCAACGCCCCCTCGCCGGCCGCCACCTCGTCGCTCGCGCTCGCAGCGCTCATCGCCGATCAGGCCGACCGGCTCCCCTGACCAGGCAGGCGGCGCTGACGGCGCGGCCGGCGCGGCCGGTGGCTTGAGCGCCGACCTTGAGGCCGGGGCCGGCGTGGGTCAACTGCATCACTGAGGGAGTCAGTCCGCGTGGGGTTCGCCGCTCTTCCAGGGCTGGCGTGGGGGTCTTGCGCGAAACGTCCCGCATGTGGACGCAATGCGCATGACCCCTCTCGCGGAACCCGGAACGCACGCCCGACACCCACGCACTGACACCCGTCAGAGATGCCGTCTGACGGACGCCGGTCCGGGCCCGACGCCGTCCTCGGACGCCGGAGCCCGTCCTCGACGCGAGCGCGCGTTCGTTTGGCGAGTTCGCCGATAGGCGACCATGAAAGCCCCCATGCGGATCCTGCTCACCGGCGCCAGCGGCTCGATCGGAGCCGCCCTCGCCCCCGCGCTCGCCGAAGCCGGCCACGCCGTCCGCGGCTTCGGCCGCGACCCCGCACGCGTCCCTGCCGAGCTCGAGTTCGTTCAGGGCGACGCGATCACCGGGGCGGGCCTGGACGAGGCGCTCGACGACATCGACGTCGCGTACTTCCTCATCCACTCCATGGAGGGCGACGGTCGCGGTGGCTTCGAGGCCAACGAGCGCGCGGCGGCCGCGAACTTCGTGGCGGCCGCACAGCACGCCGGCGTGCGCCGCGTCATCTACCTCGGCGGCCTCGTGCCACAGGGACGGCCGCCGTCGCGTCACCTGCGCAGCCGCCTGGAGGTCGAGCAGATCCTGCTTGCGGGCCTGCCGGAGGCCGTCGCGCTGCGCGCCTCGATCGTGATCGGCGCGCGCTCACGCTCGTTTCGCTTCATGGTGCACCTCGTCGAGCGCATGGGCGTCCTCACCCTGCCGCCGTGGCGCGAGCATCGCACGCAGCCGATCGACGCGCGCGACGTCGGCGCGTTTCTGCTCGCGGCGGCGACGACGCCACACGCCGGCGGCGGGCTGTCACTGGATATCGCGGGGCCCGACGTGCTGACGTATGGGCAGATGATCGAGCGGATCGCCGACCTCATGCTCGTGCGCCGACGCTCGCTTCGCTTCGGGCGCAACGCGACCCCGCTCGTCGCCCCCATCGCCGCGGCGATCGCCGGTGAGGACACCGGCTTCATCGCACCGCTCATGGAGAGCCTCGCGGGCGACCTGCTGCCGCGCGACGGCCGCGCCGCCGGGCTGCTCGGCGTGCGCCTTCACCGCTTCGACGCGGCGGTCGAACGGGCGCTGCGCGAGTGGGAGGCCAGCGAGCCGCTGGCAGCGCGATGAGGCCCGCGCCCGCCGCGTGCGCGAGCAGCCGCTAGGTTCTCGACCCGTGTCCATCGTGATCGCGAGCATCGACATCGACGCCCCCGTGCAGGAGGTCTGGGACACTGTGATGAACCCCGCGCGCATGCGCGAATGGGTGACGATCGTCGACCGCATCGACCACGTCGATCCGGGTCCGCTGCGGCCCGGGTTTCGGATGAGCCAGACCCTGCATCTTCGGGGCATGCCGTTCAAGGTCCACTGGAAGCTCGAGGAGCTCGATGCCCCACGCTACGCGCGCTGGGAAGGAACCGGTCCCGCGCGCGCGAAAGCCGTGACCGAGAACCGTCTCAGCGAGCGCGACGGGCATACGCATTTCAACTACCGAAACGAGTTCCGTACGCCGTTCGGGCCGCTCGGAGCCGCGGCTTCCCGGGTCATCGTCGGCGGCATTCCTGAAAAGGAGGCAAACGCCTCATTGCGCCGACTGCGGGACATCCTCGAAGGATCTCGTTAAAAAACGGCCACGTACTCCCCGTCCGACCGCTCCATGCTCTAGCCTCTGTGACGGTAATTGTCACTTTGCCTGAACGGGGAAACGTACATGGCAGACTTCCTTGACGAGAAGCGAAACGAGATTGCGGCGCGGCTGAAGGAACTCAAGCCGCTCGTCGACGAGTATCAGCGCCTCGAGGCCGCGGCCGCGGCGCTCGACGGCGTTCCGGCGAACGGTCCCGCCGCGCGCAGCACGACGGCCGCCGCAGTGGGTCGCCGCGCGCGGTCGCAGTCAGCGCCCAAGCGCCCCAAGGCCAACGGCAGCGGCACCGGCCGCCGCGGTCGCCCGAAGGGCACCGGCACCCGCGGCGCCGAAGCGCTCGCGCTCGTGCGCGCCAAGCCGGGGATCACGATCCCGGAGATCGCCGAGCAGATGGGCATCAAGCAGAACTACCTCTACCGCGTCCTACCGGGACTCGCCGACGACGGCCTCGTCAAGAAGGACGGCCGTGGCTGGCATCCCAAGGAGGCGGCGTAGCCGCAATCGAGGACGCATGAGCGGTGCGGACGCTTGGTAGGTGCCCCGCGACGAGCATGTGGTCACTCGTTACGAAGCGCACTCGACCCCCTGAGTCAGTCACGGTGACGCGACGTGATCTCGGGGGGACGGGGGCTGCTTCGCCGCGCCACCGCCGTCCCCCGCGCTCGGTCAGATCAGCCCGAGCCGGCTGACCGCGTCGCGCTCGTCGGTCAGCTCCTTGGCCGTGGCATCGATCTTGCCGCGGGCGAAGTCGCCGACCTCGAGGCCCTGCTCGATCTCGTAGCCGCCGTTGGCGCAGCGCACCGGGAAGCTCGAGATGATCCCCTCGGCAACGCCGTAGGAGCCGTCGGACGCCACGGCCATCGAGCGCAGCCCGTCGGCGCCCGCTACCCAGTCGCGGACGTGGTCGATCGCCGCGTTGGCGGCCGACGCCGCCGACGATGCGCCGCGCGCCTCGAGGACCTCGGCGCCCCGCTTGCCCACGCGCGGGATGTACTCGTTCTCATACCAGTCCATGTCGACCTGGTCGACGGCCCGCTCGCCGTTGACCGTCGCGTTGAACAGGTCGGGGAACATCGACGGCGAGTGGTTGCCCCAGACGACGAGGTCGTTGACGTCGGCAACGCTCACGCCGAGCTTCTCGGCCAGCAGCGCCACCGCACGGTTCTCGTCCAGTCGCGTCATGGCGGTGATCCGCTCGGCGGGGATGTCCGGCGCGTTGGCGGCGAGGATGAGCGCGTTCGTGTTGGCCGGGTTGCCGACGACGAGCACCTTCACGTCATCGGCCGCGGCGCCGTTGAGCGCCTTGCCCTGGGGCTTGAAGATCGCGCCGTTGGCCTCGAGCAGATCGGCGCGCTCCATGCCCTTCGAGCGCGGCCGCGCGCCGACGAGCATCGCGATGTTCACGCCGTCGAACGCCTGCGCCGGGTCGTCGTAGATGTCGACGGAGTGCAGCAGAGGAAAGGCGCAGTCGGTCAGCTCGAGCGTCGTCCCCTCGGCGGCCTTGATCGCCGGCGCGATCTCGAGCAGCTTCAGCGCGATCGGGGTGTCGGGCCCCAGCATCTGGCCGGACGCGATGCGAAACAGCAGCGCGTAGCCGATCTGTCCGGCGGCACCGGTGACCGCGACCTTCACTGGGGCATTCGTCATGCGTTCATCTCCTCGATCACGGCGTCGGCGAACTCGCTGGTGCCGACGGCGGTGGGGTCTGTTCGACTGGGCTTTAGATCGTATGTGACCTGGTCGCCCCGGCGTATGACCGTGGCGATCGCGCTCTCCAGCGCGCGGGCCGCGGCGGGCTCCTTCAGGTGGTCGAGCATGTAGACGCCCGACAGCATGAGCGCCGTCGGGTTCATGCGGTTCTTCCCGGCGTACGACGGGGCCGATCCGTGCGTCGCCTCGAACACCGCGGCGTCGGCGCCGATGTTCGCCCCGCCCGCCATGCCCAGCCCGCCGATCATCGCGGCGCAGAGGTCCGAGACGATGTCCCCGTAGAGGTTCGGCAGGACGATGACCTCGAAGTCCTCCGGGTAGGTGACCAGCTGGTTGCAGAGGTTGTCGATGATGATGTCGTCGAAGTCGATGGCCGGGTAGTCGGCGGCGACCGCGCGCGCGACATCGAGGAACAGGCCGTCGGAGAACTTCATGATGTTCGCCTTGTGGGCCGCGACGACCTTGCGGTGGCCGTGTGTGACGGCGTAGTCGAAGGCGTGCCGGACGATCCGCTCGGAGCCGAACGCGCTGATCGGCTTGATCGAGATGCCGGCGTCGTCGCGAACGTGCGAGCCGAGCTCGGCGAGCGTCGCGCGCAGGGCTGCGGCGCCATCGCTTCCGCGCTCGAACTCGATGCCGGCGTAGAGGTCCTCCGTGTTCTCGCGGACGATGACGACGTCGGTCTCGGGAAAGTGCGTGCGCACGCCCTCGAGCGCCTTGCACGGCCGAATGCAGGCGTAGAGGTCGAGCTCCTTGCGCAGCAGGACGTTGATCGAGCGAAAGCCCGAGCCGACAGGCGTCGTCGTCGGGCCCTTGATACCCACGCCGGTGCGCTTCAGCGACTCGAGCGTGGCGGCCGGGAACGGGTTGCCGTGCTTGCGGTACTCGTCGATGCCGGCCTCGTGGCGGTCCCAGTCGAAGGCGACGCCGGTGGCCTCGAGGACACGCCGGGCGGCCTCGGTCAGCTCCGGGCCGGTGCCGTCTCCGGGGATGAAGGTCACCTCGTGCGCCATCGTTCCGCGCGACGCTAGCGTGTCGGCCGATCAACCCATGAAGATCATCTACACCCACACCGACGAGGCGCCCGCGCTCGCCACCGCCTCGCTGCTGCCGATCGTGCAGGCGTTCGCCGCCGCCGCCGACGTGGACGTCGAGCTGCGCGACATCTCGCTCGCCGGCCGGATCCTCGCCCAGTTCCCGGACCTGCTCGCCCCCGAGCAGCGGGTCCCCGATGCGCTGGCCGAGCTTGGCGAGCTTGCCAAGACACCCGAGGCGAACATCATCAAGCTGCCGAACATCAGCGCGTCGCTGCCGCAGATGAAGGCGGCGATCGCAGAGCTTCAGGCCAAGGGGTACCCGATCCCGGACTTGCCGGAGGACCCGGCTGACGCCGTGCGCGTCCGGTACGACGCGGTCAAGGGCAGCGCGGTCAACCCGATCCTGCGCGAGGGAAACTCCGATCGCCGCGCCCCGGCGTCCGCCAAGGCGTTCGCGCGCACGCACCCGCACTCGATGGGCGCGTGGTCACCGGACTCGAGGTCGCACGTCGCGGCGATGTCCGGCGACGACTTCCGCTCCACCGAGCGGTCGGTGACGGCCGACGGCGACGGCGACGTGCGGATCGAGCACGTCGCGGCCGACGGCACGGTGACGGTGCTCAAGGAGGGCATCGCGGTGCTCGCCGGCGAGGTGCTCGACGCCGCCGTCATGCGCCGCACGGCGCTCGAGACGTTCCTCGCCGAGCAGGTCGCCGACGCGAAGCGCCGCGGGGTCCTCTTCTCGGTGCACCTGAAGGCGACGATGATGAAGGTCTCCGACCCGATCATCTTCGGCCACGCCGTCCGCGCCGTCGTGGGCGACGTCTACGACGGTCTCGACGCGAACCCGAACGACGGCCTGGGGAGCCTGCTCACCGCGCACCCGGAGGCCGCGGATGCGGTGGCCGCCGCGCTCGCCGCCGGCCCTCCGATCGCGATGGTCGACTCCGACAGGGGCATCACGAACCTCCACGCCCCGTCGGATGTCATCGTCGACGCCTCGATGCCCGCGGCAATCCGCTCGTCGGGGCAGATGTGGAACGCGGCCGGCGAGCAGCAGGACACGAAGTTCGTCATCCCCGACTCCTCGTACGCGGCGCTCTACGCCGAGACGATCGCCCACTGCCGCGAGCACGGCGCGTTTGATCCGTCGACGATGGGGACGACGCCGAACGTCGGCCTCATGGCGCAGAAGGCCGAGGAGTACGGCTCGCACGACAAGACGTTCCAGATCGCTACAGCCGGAACGGTGCGGGTCGTGGGCGACGGGAGGCGGATGCTGCTGGAGCACGAGGTCGAGGCCGGCGACATCTGGCGGATGTGTCAGACGAAGGACGCCGCGATCCAGGACTGGGTGAGGCTCGCCGTCGACCGAGCGCGCGCGACGGGGGCCCCCGCGGTCTTCTGGCTCGACGAGACGCGCCCGCACGACGCGGAGCTCCTGAAGAAGGTCCGCCCCGCGCTCGCGCAGCTCGCCGCCGCTGACGTCCGGATCGAGATCCTGCCCGTCGCCGAGGCGACGCGCTTGACACTCGAGCGCGCCCGCGCGGGCGAGGACACGATCTCCGTCACCGGCAACGTCCTGCGCGACTACCTCACCGACCTGTTCCCGATCCTCGAGCTCGGGACGAGCGCGAAGATGCTCTCGATCGTGCCGCTCATGAACGGCGGCGGGCTCTTCGAGACGGGCGCCGGTGGGTCGGCGCCGAAGCACGTCCAGCAGCTGCTCAGGGAGAACCACCTGCGCTGGGACTCGCTCGGGGAGTTTCTCGCGCTCGCGGTGTCGCTGGAGATGCTGGCCGACAAGACGGACAACCCGCGCGCCGGGCTGCTCGGCCAGGCGCTGGACCGGGCGACCGGCAGCGTGCTGGAGAACGGCCGCTCGCCGTCGCGCAAGGTCGGCGAGCTCGACAACCGCGGCAGCCACTTCTACCTCGCGCTGTACTGGGCGCAGGAGCTCGCGGCGCAGACCACGGACCGCGCGCTGGCCGAGCTGTTCGCGGCGCTGGCCGACGAGCTCGCCGTCTACCAGGACGAGATCGCCGAGGAGATGCTCCTCGTGCAGGGCAAGCCGGTCGACATCGGCGGCTACTACCGACCCGATCCCGCACTGGTTCGCGAGGTCATGCGCCCGAGCGCGACGTTCAACGCGGCGCTGGCGGTCCTGGCGGCCGAGGCCGCGCCGTAGCGCGGCAGCGTCGACCGACTGCGCAACAGGCACGAGCGACGTCGCCGCGACAGCCCATCGGCAGGCGGCCGCGGGACTACCGTGGGGGCACTCGAGCGCACCGGCGCCGCGCGGTCCTCCCGCTTCGGCGCCGCGGCCGGATGCCGATGCTGATGCTGCGCTACGGCTCCCCGCGCTCTTCGGCGTCGGCGCGTTCGCGGCGATCATCGACCAAGAAGGCGCCGATCGCGCCGGCGAGCGTAGCAACTACGACAAGCCCGAACGCGAACCCCGCGAGCATCGCGAGGCGGGCCCCGGTGGTCGTGGGCGTGGGGTCACCCTGCAGCGCCACGACCACCGTGAACGCCCACAGCACCGCGTCGCCGAACGAGCTGAACGCCGGCTGCTGCGCATCACGCTCGAAGAGAAACGCCAGCTCGGCGACGGCCACCGCGACCACGGTCGCCAACGCGCCAAGGTAGGCCAGGCGCGTGCTCAGCAGCTTGCGTGCCGTTCCCGCGACGCGGTAGGACGATGTCACCACGCGCGCGGCCGGCAGCGCGCGGCCGAGCCGCAGCAGACGCACGAAGCGCAGAAATCGCAGGGTGGGGATCAGGATCGCGAGGGCGCGGATCCAGTGGCGGCGCAGGTAGCGCAACCGCTGCGGCGCGAGGTACAGGTGAGCGACGAACTCGGTGAGGAACAGGCCCCAGATGACCCAGCCGGCAATCGACAGCACCCGCGTCGCGCCCGCCCGGAGGTCGACCGCCAGCTCGTAGCCGACGAGCAGCGCGAAGAGCACGCCCAGCCATGCCATGAACGGATCGGCGCGTTCCAGCGCCCGCTCCAACCGCTCCTCGAACTCGTCCTCTTCAGGGGTGGTTCCGTGTGCCTCGGCCACTGCCTAGTCGCTCTTGGTGTCGGCGGCGCCGATCATCCAGTCCGCCAGGCGGGCCAGCGGCCCGCGCCCGGCCGAGCTGCCGACCTTGACGATCACGCCCAGCACCATCGTGGTGGCGAGACCCGCAAGAACGCGAGCCCACCACGCCGCGTCGAGTCCCATGCCGACCGTCACGCCGATGCTCAGCAAGACGCCGAGCAGGGTGATCCCGCCGGTCGTGAGGCTCAGCGTCCGGCTGGTGCGTTCTTCGCTCACGCTCGAACGCCTACCCGCTCGCGGCGCGCCCCGGCCCTCGGGTCAGTCTCACCGAGAGCTCGATCGGCTCGCGGCCCGGCGCGGACGACCCGGACCGATGCATCGTCGGGATCAAGTGAGCCGCTGATCTCGGTGTCTGCGTCATCGCTGCGGCCGGCCAGGGCGGCGCCGAGCGCCGGCTCCTCGAGCTTTGGCCGGACGATGGTCAGGTGCACGGGCCGGCGCTTCGGCGCGCCGCCCGTGAGAACGGCGATGGCGGGATCCAGACGCGCGACGCGCCAGCGCCCGTCGACCTCGCGTGCCTCGTAGGCTCCGGCGTCCGTTCGCACGGCGGCCGTGTCGCCCTCGATCGCCACGCCGGTAACCGGCGAACGCCGCAGCTGGGCCACCCGATCCTGTGCACCGCTCGCAAGGTGCGCCGCGATGATCGCGCAGTGCTCAGCGCCCGGAGCGTCGAGACCTTCCGGCTCGACTCGCTATCGCACGGCGGCGAGCAACAGCTCGGAGACGCCGGCCTCGCTGAGCCGGTGGCACGCCGCGACACCGTCGGTGCGCTCGAGGGCGCTGACGAACTCCCGGACGGCGTCGACCGCTCGCGCGCTGTCGGCGTCGCGGCACCCACCGATCGAGACGCCGGCGATCGCGATCGTGATCAGGGTCCTAGGGCGCCTCATCGATGCCCTGAGTCAGCGGATGCCGCAGCGTGGTTCGCGCGCGGCGGCCGGCGTAGCGGCGCACGCCCGGCGTGGCGCTCAGCGAGAACACCACGACGGACACTGCGATCGCCAGCGTGGCGGCGGCGAAGATCCGCTCGTAGTCCTCGAACCCGTAGCGCTCGGCGAACAGCGCGTAGTAGATCGCGGCCACGCCGATCGGGCCGTACCAGGACAGAAAAGCCACGCCGCGGCGCGGCGTATCGATCGGCGCGACGGCGAGGGCCAGCGCGGCCGCTGCGGGGCGCCGGATGATCAGCGCCCACAGCGCGAAGGCCAGGCCTGACCAGCCCAGCGCCACCCATGCGTCCCACGGCAGCATGGCGCCGAAGAGCAGGAAGACCGGGACGACGAACAGCTGCTGAAGGCCGTCCTGCGCCTCCTCGAGCTGTTCGGCATAGCGCTCCTCGAGCATCAGCGAGAACGCGAGGCCTGCCGCGAACGCGCCCAGGATCCCGCTGCCCCCGAGCGCGTGGACGGCGCCCAGCGTCAGCAGTGCGAGCGCGAGTGCGCTGACCAGAAAGAAGCCGCCCGACGTCGCCTGGTGATCTTCGGCAACGTCGACGACCTTCGCGCTGAGGGTGCCGATCGCCGCCCCGACCAGAAGTGCGAGTACAACCTGTCCGACGGCCTCGCCGGCGATCGTGCCGGCGCCATCATCCGGCAGCGTCAGCACCAGCGCCGGCACCAGCACGAAGATGAGCGCGAGCCCGTCGTTGGCGCCGGCTTCGAGCTGCAGAGACCGGCGCAGCCAACGCGGCAGGTTGGCTTCCGCGAGCCGGCCGGTCACCAACGAGGAGGCGACGACCGGGTCCGTCGGCGTCAGGATCGCGCCCAGCAGAAGACCGATCCACAGCGGCAGATCGAGGACCAGCCACGCGCCGAGGCTCGTCAACAGCCACATGCCCACCATCCCGATCGACAGCAACGACGCTGCGCGCTTCCAGATCAGACGTAGATCCTCGCGCGTGATCTGAAGTGCGGCGCCCACGAGCGACACGGCGAGGGCGACACGAGCGAGCTCCTCGAGAACCTTGTGCTCGGCGTGCAGTCGATCGGGCTCGACAACCGCCAGGACCTCCGGGCCGACCAGCACGCCGAGCACCAGTGCGAGCAGCGGCACCGACAGCCACAGCCGCTTGATGATGGTCGAGGGCAGCCCCAATGCCAAGATCGCCGCACCGACGACGATCAGTGCAACGTCGACGCTCATCTAGTACGCAGCGATTCGAGACGCAAGGCGTGCGGATGGTGCCGGAAACCGGCATGAACCTCTACCGGACGCGGTCGCGTGCCTGCTGGTGCTCGCGCCTCAGTTCGATTGCTTCGCCGGCGGCTCGCGGCGCGTGAGATCGTCGCGCGGTGGCGCCGCGGGCACGAGT
>DASZDB010000087.1:0-4566 GCA_035942495.1 Solirubrobacteraceae bacterium | reverse complement strand
TCGCTCGGCCACGTCGAGATCCGCCAGATCTTCCGCGCCTCGAAGATCGGCGTCATCGCCGGCTCCTACGTCACCGACGGGAAGATCACCCGCGGCGCCAAGACGCGTCTCGTGCGCGACGGCACGATCGTCTACGACGGCGAGATCGCTTCGCTGCGGCGCCTCAGCGATGACGTTCGCGAGGTCGCGGCCGGCTTCGAGTGCGGCATCACGCTGCGCAACTTCCAGGACGTCAAGGAAGGCGACATCCTGGAGGTGTACGAGACCCGCAAGGTCGACCGCGCACTGGCCTAGCGGATGCGCGGCGACGACGTTGACGCGTACGTCGCGCTGATGGTGGTCCACCTGCACTTTCCCGACGCTGGTTCGCTGAAGGCCAAGCGCAAGGACCTCGCGTCCGTCAAGGCCCAGCTGCAGGGGCGGATGGGCGTGGCGGTGGCCGAGGTCGGCCACCAGGATCTGTGGCAGCGCGCGACGCTCGCCGCGGCGCTGACGGGCGGCTCGCTGCGCGTCCTGGAGAGCGCGGCCGACCGTGTCGAGGACTTCCTCCTGGAGCGCTTTCCGGAGAGCTGTCGCGTCGAGCGGACCGTCGCGTCGTTCGCCGACGTGGAGCAATAGGATGGCCTCCGATCGCATGCGGCGCGTCGACGAGGCCGTCAGGCAGGTCTTGTCCGATGCCGTCGCACAGGACCTGCAGGACCCCAGGATCGGTTTCGTCACGATGACGAGCGTCAAGACCACCTCAGATCTTCGCCATGCCCGCGTCTACGTCAGCGTGCTCGGAACCGAAACCGAGCGCGATGCCACGATGGCCGGGTTGCGCTCCGCCCACGGCGCCCTGCAGCGCCGGCTGGCCCGCGAGCTGCGCATGAAGCACACTCCGACGCTCGAGTTCCTCTACGACGACACGACCGACCGGGCGATGCACCTCGAGGAGCTCCTGCGGCGCGAGGCCCGGGAGTCGTGACGCTCGCCGGCACCACCGCGGGCACGCGCGCCGAGCTGCTCGACGCGCTGCGTCAGACCGAGCGCTTCGTGCTCGTCACGCACGAGAACCCCGACGGCGACGCGCTCGGCTCGCTCGTCGCGATGCAGGGCGTCATGCGCGCGCTCGGCAAGGACTCGCTCATGTTCATCGGGCGCGACGAGTTCCCGCTGCCCTACGAGTACGCGTTCTTTGAGTTCGAGGACTTGATCACGGAGGTGCCCGCCGACGTCGGCGACCGCACGATCGTGTTCCTGGACTGCGGCAACTTCGACCGCAACGCGGTCGCGATCGGCGGCGCCCCGATCCTCAACCTCGACCATCACCACGACAACACCCATTTCGGGACGATCAACCATGTCGTCCCCGACGCGTCGTGCACCGCGGAGATCGTCTGGGATCTCATGCAGGGACTCGGCGTACCCCTGACGCCACGGATCGCGGAGGCCCTGTACGTCGGCCTCGTGACCGACACCGGGCGCTTCATGTACGAGAACACCGGCCCGGCGGCGCATCTCATGGCGGCCGACCTGATCGAGGCCGGCGTCGACGTCCACGAGATCTACCGCCGCCTCTACGAGGGCGTCCCCGAGCCCAAGCTCGCTCTGCTGACGCGGGCGCTGCAGCGCGTGCAGCGCTTCGACGGGGGGCGGCTGACCTTCGCGCGCCTGTCCCGCGAGGACTTCGCCCAGACGGGCGCGGAGGAGTCCTACACGGAGGGGATCATCGACCACCTCCGCGCCGTGCAGGGCACGAAGGTCGCGGCGCTCGCGCGCGAGCTGACCGGCGCGGACTGCGCCGGCCGGTCGAAGGTCTCGCTGCGCGCAACTGACGGCGCGGTCGACGTGTCGCTCATCGCGCGCGCCCAGAACGGCGGCGGCCATCGGCAGGCCGCAGGGTTCGCCACGGAGATGGGGCCCGAGGAGCTTGTTCGGTTCCTGCGCCAAGAAGTAGCCGCGCAGCTCGACGGGTAGTCGGCGCCTGACAGCATGCGCCGTCATCTGACCAGGAGGTACTGACCAATGGAGGCATCGGACGCTGCGCCCGTGCAGGGCAAGTGTCGAGACTGGAAGGCCCAGCGCGGACCCGGCGTGCTCGTCGTGGACGGCTGGTGCACGTATCCCTCGGCCGGCTGGATGACCGAGCTGCGCGAGATCGAGCCGCAGGGCGTCAACCCGAAGGACCTGCTGCTCGAGCGCGTCACGACGGTGCCCGAGGGCTACCAGCCGCCGGTCGTGCGCGGCATCGAGGTCCACTTCGAGAAGGTGGGCGACTTCGAGTACGAGACCGTCACGATCATGCCGGACGGGCTGACGCTCGAGGTGATCGACGCGACCAAGGGCTAGCGACCGCGGCTTCCGGCTGCCGGGCGAATAGCCTTGGGCCGGTGTCCGACGGCGTCCTGCTCATCGACAAGCCCGCGGGCAAGACGTCGCACGACATCGTTGCCGCCGTGCGCCGTGAGATGCGGTCCCACCCACCCCGGCGCGTCGGTCACGCCGGCACGCTCGATCCCTTCGCGACCGGCCTGCTGCTCGTCCTGGTCGGCCGCGCGACGCGCATCCAGCGCTACCTCATGGCCCTGCCCAAGCGCTACGAGGCCGTCGCCCGGCTCGGCGCGACGTCGACGACGGGCGACCGCGACGGCGAGATCACGGTGACCGGCCGGATCGCGCCGGATCCGCTCGAACTGCCGACCGGCGAGCTGCTGCAGCGCCCGCACCCCTACAGCGCGGTGAAGGTCGCAGGCCGGCGCGCCTACGCGATGGCGCGCGCGGGCGAGGAGGTCGTGCTCGACGCGCGACCGGTCACCGTGCACCGCTTCGAGCAGCTCTGGCGCGACGGCGATCGCGCCGCCTTCGAGATCGAGTGCTCGGCCGGCACGTACGTGCGCGTGCTCATCGCCGACCTGGCCGACGCCTACTGCGAGGAGCTGCGCCGCACGGCGGTGGGCCCGTTCGAGCTGGCCGACGCCGATCCGCGCCGCCTCGTGCCGCTCGCCGACGTCCTGGGGCGGATCCTGCCCAGCGTGCGCCTCGAGGGCGACGACGCGCGTCGTGCGGCCCACGGCGTGGCGATCGGGATCGACACCCCGGCCGGCGCGGACGACGTGCTGCTGCTCGATGACGAGGGCCCGATCGCGATCGCGCAGCCGCGCGCCGAGGGACTCAAGCCCGTCGTAGGCTTCCGCGCGTGAAGGCGACCCGTCTGGCGGACGTGCGTCCGCGCCCGCGGCGCGTGGCGGTGGGGACCTTCGACGGCGTGCACCTCGGCCACCGCGAGGTCATCCGCGGAGCCGACACGGTGCTGACGTTCGACCCGCACCCGACGACCGTCATCCGGCCCGGCGCGTCGCCCAAGCTGCTGACCGACCCCGCCCGCAAGGGGCAGCTCATAGCCTCGCTCGGCGTGGAGGAGCTTGTCGTGATCGCGTTCGATGCCGAGTTCGCCGCGCGCTCGGCGCAGAACTTCGTCGACGACGTGCTCGTCGGCGCGCTCGGCGCCACCCACGTCTCCGTGGGGGAGAACTTCCGCTTCGGCCACAAGGCGCAGGGCGACGCCGATCTGCTCGCCGCGGACGATCGCTTCGCGACCCGTGTCGTGCAGCTGCTGGAGATCGACGGCGAGGTCGTCTCGTCAAGCCACATCCGCGGGCTCGTGCAAGGCGGCGCGATCGAGTACGCGGGGCAGCTGCTCGGCGATCCGTTCACGCTGACCGGAGAGGTCGTGCACGGCGACGAGCGCGGCCGGGAGCTGGGATATCCGACCGCGAACCTCGTGCCCGACCCGCGCTACGTGACGCCGGCGCACGGCGTCTACGCGGCCCACGCGACGACGGCCGCGGGCGAGACGTGGCCCGCGGCCGTCAGCGTCGGCGTGCGCCCGACGTTCGTCACCGGGCGCGGCGAGCTGATCGAGGCCTACCTGCTGGACTTCTCGGGCGACCTCTACGGGACGCGGCTGGAGATCGCGTTCCTCAAGCGCCTGCGCGGCGAGAAGCGCTTTGACTCCGTCGACGCGCTGATCGACCAGATGGCGCTCGACGTCGATGCCGCGCGCTCGATTCATGACCGCGGCCCCGCGTGACTTGCTACCTTTGCCCGCGCACATGGCACTGACACAAGAACGCAAGCAAGAGCTCGTCAGCCAGTTCGGGGAGAACGACCAGGACACGGGCAACACCCGCGTACAGGTCGCGCTGCTCACCGAGCGCATCAACCAGCTCACCGAGCATCTTCGCTCCAACCAGAAGGACCATCACTCGCGCCGCGGGCTGCTCATGCTCGTCGGCCGCCGCCGCCGGCTGCTGAACTACTTCCAAAAGCACGACCTCGACGGCTACCGGGCGCTGATCAAGGAACTCGGGCTGCGCCGATGAGCATCATCGCGCCCGGCTCCGACGTTCCGGAGTTCACGCTGCGCCGGGAGGACGGGGAGCCGTTCACGCGCGACGACCTCGCCGGCAAGACGACCGTCCGGGTCTTCTATCCGTTCGCCTTCAGCTCGGTCTGCACCGATCAGTTTCAGATCTACGAGGAGGTCCTCGCCGACTTCGCCACGCAGGACGCGACGCTGTACGG
>DASZDB010000086.1:0-2332 GCA_035942495.1 Solirubrobacteraceae bacterium | reverse complement strand
GGCGGGTTGCAGCCCCGTGGCAACAAGTCTCAAGCTCGACTTTAGGTATAGGGCACGTTTTCGAAGATTCTCCTGCTCAGGTTGAGAGTCGGGGGTTTTGCAACTGTTCTTGCGTTTGTAGACTTCGCGTTGACACGAGTTCCGGCCCGTGCGTACTGTGGTTTCCCCGGAACCGGGTTGCGGGAGCCAAATCCCTCAACAATTACTCAAGGGTCGGACGTCTACCTCATGGAATCCAGCAGCAGCTATCTCGCGGTCATCAAGGTCGTCGGCGTCGGCGGCGGTGGCACGAACGCGGTCAACCGCATGGTCGACGCAGGTCTGCGTGGCGTGGAGTTCATCTCGGCCAACACGGACGCCCAGGCGCTGCAGATGACGGACGCCGACATCAAGCTCAACATCGGGCACGATCTGACGAAGGGTCTCGGCGCCGGCGCCAACCCGGAGATCGGCTTCGGCGCGGCCGCCGAGTCGCGCGACGACATCAAGGAGGCGCTGAAGGGCGCCGACATGGTCTTCGTCACCGCAGGCGAGGGCGGCGGCACCGGTACGGGCGCGGCGCCCGTCATCGCCGAGATCGCCAAGAACGAGATCGGCGCGCTCACCGTCGGCGTCGTCACGAAGCCGTTCGAGTTCGAGGGCAGCCAGCGCACGCGGCAGGCCGAGGACGGCATCGAGCGCCTGCGCGAGGTCGTCGACACGCTCATCGTCATCCCGAACGAGAAGCTGCTGGCGGTCGTCGAGCGCCGTACGACGATGCTCGACGCCTTCCGCGAGGCCGACAACGTCCTGCGCCAGGGCGTCCAGGGCATCACCGACCTCATCACGATCCCCGGCCTGATCAACCTCGACTTCGCCGACGTCCGCACGATCATGCAGGACGCCGGCTCGGCGCTCATGGGCATCGGCACGTCCAACGGCGAGAACCGCGCCGCCGACGCCGCGCGGATCGCGATCTCCAGCCCGCTCATCGAGGAGGACGTCGAGGGCGCGACGGGCATCCTGCTGAACATGACCGGCGGCCGCGACCTCGGCCTGTTCGAGGTCAACGAGGCCGCCGAGATCGTGCGCGAGGCGGCGGCGCCCAACGCGAACATCATCTTCGGCGCGGTCATCGACGAGAACCAGGGCGACGAGGTCCGGGTGACCGTCATCGCCACCGGCTTCGATCACGGCCGGGCTCGTCCGCGCGCCGCGCGCGAGGAGACGCGCCAGAGCGTCAGCCGCATGGATCGCAACCCGCGCATCGACGATCGCCAGCGCTCCTCGCTGGAGATCCCCGACGACGAGATCGAGATCCCGCCCTTCCTGCGTTAGACGGAATCAGCCGTCTAGCTCACGAAGCGGATCGTCAGCGGGTAGCGGTACTCCGCGCCCTGGCCGGCCTTCGCCGCGGCGAGGCAGACGAGCACCAGCCAGGTCAGGAAGAGCACTATGAGCACCGGGATGAGCGCGAGGCCGACGATGAAGAAGATCAGGACGAACGTCGCGATCCCCAGCACGATCGCGTAGAGCATCCACGAGAGGTTGAAGTTCAGCGCCTCGGCCGCATGGCGGCGCACGAACGCGTCGTCCTTCTTGACGAGGTAGATGACGAGCGGGCCGACGAACGGAAAGCCGACGAAGAGGCTCAGCAGCGCGGAGAGGTGGGCGGCCAGCGCCCAGGTGCGCGAGTCGTCGCGGGCGTTGTGCGGGCTCGCGGGCGGCACGGCCGAGGACAGCGCGTCCGTCCAGCGCGAACCGTCCCAGTAGCGCATCGCGGCGGAGCCGCCGGGATCGGGATACCAGCCGGGTGCCGCAGCCGGAGGCGGATCGGTCCGTCCGAACGGGTCCATCCCCGAACCCTAGATGGTTGATTTCGCGGCGGTGCGGGCCGTGGAATCAGCCATCTCGCCGCGGCGGCGCGGCGACGGCGCACTGCGCCGGATTGCCGGCTTTGCCGCCACGGCGCGCGCCGGTCGCTCCGCTAGCCTCGTGATGGTGACCACGCCGACGCTCAAGCGCACGCCGCTCTTCGACGCGCACGTGGCCGCGGGCGCGAAGCTCGTGCCGTTCGGCGGCTGGGAGATGCCCGTCCAGTACAGCGAGGGCATCCGGGCCGAGCACGAGGCGGTGCGCACCCGCGCGGGCGTCTTCGACGTCTCGCACATGGGCGAGGTGCAGACCTCCGGCCCGGACGCGGAGGCGTTCCTGCAGCACGTCCTCTCCAACGACGTCGGCCGGATGGCGATCGGCGGCGCCCAATACTCCGTGCTCTGCAACGAGGACGGCGGGCTGCTCGACGACGTGTTCACCTACCGCCTCGGCGGCGACCGCTTCCTGACCGTCACGA
>DASZDB010000085.1:0-1536 GCA_035942495.1 Solirubrobacteraceae bacterium | reverse complement strand
GATGTAGTTGAGCTCGCGCTCGAGCGGGTTGATGTCAATGACGTGGCCCGGGTTGGCGAGGCGCAGCTTCATCATTGGGATGAGGCTGTACCCGCCCGCCAGGATGCGCGCGTTGCCGCCTAGCGCTTCAAGCTGCGCTATGGCGTCGTCGACGCTCGTGGCCCGCGAGTACTCGCAGGGCGCGGGGGTCTGCATTGCCAAGGTGTGACGCTCCTCTCCTCCGAAAGTGGTCCGGTGGCGATCCTATGGGCGCTACGATCCAACCGCAACCCCCATGAAGCGATCGCTTAATTGACTCTCTCCCAGCTTCGGAGCTTCCTCATGGTCGCCCGGCTCGGTTCTGTCAAGGCCGCGGCGAACGCCCTCGAGGTCTCCGAGCCGGCGGTATCCGGCGCCGTCGGCGTCCTGCGCCGCGAGTTGGGCGACCAGCTCTACGTCAGGACCGGCGGGGTCATCGAGCTGACGCCCGGCGGCCGGCGCCTCGCGAGCGCGGCGAGCAGCATCCTCGATCTCGAGGAGGAGGCACGGCGCGCGATCAACGCGGCCGACGACGAGAAGACGACGCTGCGGGTGGCAGCGACGCCGCCGTTCGCCGAGTTCGCCGCGGGCCCGCTGCTCAGCGTCTTCAGCCACCGCCATCAAGACATCGAGGTCGAGCTGAAGGTCGCTCGGCGGGAGGAGTTCGCTGCGCTGCTGGCCAACCGCAGCGTCGACATCACGCTCGGGCCACCGGTGACCGACCGCGAGGACGTGCCGGCGATGGTCTCCGAGCCCTTTCTGCGCTACGGGCTGATCGTGGTCGCGGCGCCGGGCCATACGCTGGCCTCGTCGAAGGGCCTCGCGCCGGCGGCACTCGTCAGCACGCCGTGGCTGCTGGGACCATTCGAGGACGAGCGCTCGACCGACACCGGCGCGTTTCTCGCGCGCCAGTCGATCGCGCCGCGGCGCACGCGGGCGTACCCCAACTCGGCGGCCGCGCTCGCGCAGGTCGCGTCGGGACGCGGCGTGTCGCTGGCGATCGCGCACACCGTGCGCGACGAACTCGAGCGCGGGGCGCTCGTGGAACTCGACGTGCGCGGCACGCCGATCTCCGGCCTGTGGTTCGTCAGCACATTGCGCGAAGAGCTGCGCACCCCGTCGGCCGAAGAGCTGCGGCGCTTCGTGACGATGCCCGACGCGACGCGCGCCATGCTCGCCCGCGGCGGCGGCGTCCCCGCGGAGCGCTTCGTCCACATGGGCACGAGGTGGAGCTAGTGGCCGCCGCCGTCACGGGCGGACGACCACGTCCGGCAAGCCGGCGATCAGCTCGCCGCGCCCTCCTGCTCGAGCCGCTTCATCTCCTGGTACGCCGAGGCCGCGTTGTGCTCCTCTTTCTCGCAATAGCGCGGGGGTGGGCCCTGCCGCGTCGGAGCGTTGTCCTTGTGCTTGGGCTCCGCCGCCTCCTTGTCACATCCAGGGAACAGGCAGATGATCTTCTCGCCCGGCGCCTTCTCGCTCCTCGCTGTCTCCATTGCCCTCTCCTCGTCGCTGATGCTC
>DASZDB010000084.1:0-3902 GCA_035942495.1 Solirubrobacteraceae bacterium | reverse complement strand
CAGTTGCTCGTCGCCTGAGCCGGATCGTCGGTCACCGAGCGCGAGGGCGATCAGTCGGGCGAGCGTCAGGGCGGCGAGCGTCGAGCCCGCTGCGAGCAGTGGGGTCTGCCAGCTCCAGTCCAGCGCGGCGCCGAGCGGGATTGCGTTGCCGAACGCGTGCACCGCGATTCCGGGGTACAGCGACGCGGTCGCGTGATAGAGCAGGCACAGCCCGATGCCGAAGGCGACGACCGGCGCGATCAGCGCGAGCGGCACCCATCCGATGTGAGCCGCGGCGAACAGGACGCCTGTCGTGATCGCTGCCGGCCACAGGTCGAGCCGGTTGCGCAGCGCGCGAAAGGCGTAGCCGCGAAAGAGGACCTCTTCGCCGAGCGGCCCGAGGATCGTCAGCACGATGATCAAGACGAGCACAGTCAGGGTTCCGTCGGCACCCAGCCGTTGCGTCAGTGCTTGGCCCTCGTTGCCGTCGAGTCCGAGCGCCGCGATCCACAGGACGGTCAGCGCGGTCAGCGAAAACCAGGCCGCGACCGCGAGCGTGATCGCTCGTCGCAGGGGCGGGCGTTGCAGTCCGAAGTCGCGGGCCGTGGGTGTGTCGTGCAGGTTGGCCAGCAGCAGCGCCAGGGCGACCGGCGCGACGGTGAGCAAGATCAGAGCGCCGCCCGCCAATGGGTCCGCGCCGTTTTCGGTGACGGTTGCGCGGCCGGCGAGCGCCAGCGCCACGGCTGCGACAAACGCCAGCGCAACCGTCCATGGCGTCCACGCGGCCGCGCCGACGACCGGCGGCGAGCGTCGTGTCGCCGTCGGCTCGCCCGCAGACAGTCGGCCGGATCCCGATGAGGAAGGATCAGCCACGGTCGTCGGAGGCTACGCGTCGCGTGACCGCGCGACGATCGCGCAGAGGGCGGCGAGCGTCATCATGAGCGGCCCGAAGAAGTAGATGTGCCACGCGCGAGCGTATGCGTCGGGATCCTGGATCAGGTTCGTCACCCCGGCAAGCGCGAACACCGCGACGAACACCCACGTGCTCGCGCGCAGCATCCATCGTGGCAGCGGCAGCGTGGCGAGCCCGATCCGCGTGAGCAGCAGCGCCGCAGCGCAGGCGATCAGGATGGCGACGACCGCGCTGGCGGCAGGCGGTGGAATCTCGGGCGATCCGTACGCGACGGCGGCTCCCCACGTTCCGCCGATGCCCCAGTAGGCGTGAAATACGAACGCGAACAGCAGGATTGCGGCGCCGGCGTAGCCCGCGGCCCTGGCGGTCGACGTCGCCGCTCGGCCTGTGATCGGTTCGGTCATGACAATGCTCCTTGCCTCGTCGGTGCGCGCGGTTTGAGCGGTGGTGGTCATCGGTCCTCCTGTCGATGGGCGAAGTGCGGGACAAGACGTGACGAGCGGCGCGAGCGCCTGACGGCCGGTGCTTCGTTGGGGCGTGTCTGCCATGCCGTGATCGCGAAGCTCAGACCGAGCACGACGAAGCAGGTGTAGACGCCGATGTAGGTCGCCGGGGTGAGCATCGGATCGGGTTGGCCGCCGACGGCCTTCGCGACGGTCCCCGCGAGGCCGAGCAGCCCGACCGGCGTCATGATCGCGAAGCCCAGCCATGCCAGCGACGTGCGTAGGCGCCGCGGGATTCGGCGGCCCCACGGCTGCACGAGCGACTGCAAGATCGCGCCTGCGAGCAGCGCCAGGAATACCGTGGCCCACACCGCGACCAGCGATCCTCCGATCTGCCGTATGAAGTCGTCGAAGACGGCGCTGTCGCGCACGCCGACCGTGCTGCCCAGCCCCCAGGCCGTCTTGATCGCGGCGTAGCCTGCCGCGGCGGCGCACCCCACGTGGGCGGCCGTGATTGCCTGCTTGTGAGGTGCCGGGGTCATGGTCGTCACTCTCGCGCCGACCGACGGCTCGTTCGTCCCCTGTGCGAGCGATCTGCGTCACTCGTGCGAGGGATGTGCGAGCCCGCAGGCGTGTGACACGATCGCCGCATGCTGCGAGCGCGTGACCTGCTGGCGATCCCCGTGCGCCGGTCGACGTGGCAGCGGTTTGTGTATCTGGGGATCGGAACTGCGCTGATCGCGCCGTTCGGGACACTCGCGGGGTTCCTCGCGCCCGTGCTGGAGGGCGGCCTGGGAGAGCCCGCGGCGTGGACGCTGGCAAGCGTGTTGTGCTTCGGGCCGCTGGCGATGGGCATCGGGATGCTGGCGTCCGTGCGCGATCTCGAGATCGCCGCGGTACGCAGGCTTCTCGGCACCGAGCTCGCGAACGCTGTTGCGCCCGACGTGCAAATCTCGTGGGCGACGCGCTGGCGCTCGGCGGGGTGGTTTGTCGCGCACCTCCTCGCGGGCGGCGTAATCGGTGCGCTGACGCTTGTCTTGCCACCCGCGGCCGTCTCGGCCTGCCTGGCGCCGTTTGCCTCCGGAGACGTTCAGCTCGGCCAGCTGGACGTGACGGTGCCCGGCGGGTCTGCGAGCGCGTGGCTGGTGCCCCTCGCGTTGCTGTCACCGTTCGCGCTCATCTACCTGGCTGCGGCCGCGAGCGCGATCCTCGCGCGGCTTGCGCCGCGCCTGCTGGGCCCGTCGCCGGCCGAGCTGCTCGCGGTCATGCAGCGCGAGGCGATGCGTCTGGCCGAGCGCAACCGCCTCGCCCGCGAGCTGCACGACTCCGTCGGCCATGCGCTGAGCATCGTCAACGTGCAGGCCGGGGCCGCCGAGCGCGTGCTCGCCAACGATCCGGTCTTCGTGCGTGAAGCGCTGACGAACATCCAGACCGCCGCGCGCAACGGCCTGCGCGACCTCGATCACGTCCTCGGCCTGCTGCGCGAGGACGGTGCTGCGTCGCGCGCTCCGACACCGACCCTGGCTGACCTGCAGCGACTCGGCGAAGCCTCGCGGTCTGCCGGCATCGACGTCACCGCCGAGCTGACGGGCAAGATCGACGACGTTCCGCAGGCGGTCTCGCGCGAGGCTTACCGCATCGTCCAAGAAAGCTTGACCAACGCCGCGCGTCATGCAGGTCGCGCGCCGGTGAGCCTGAGCCTCAACGTCGGCGCGGATGACCTCGAGCTCGAGCTGACCAATCCCCTCGGCGCATCGCGTCCGCGGCGCGCGGGCGGTGGCCGCGGTCTGAACGGCATTCAAGAGCGCGTCACGAGCCTGCGCGGCCAGATGTCCGCCGGTCCCGACGGCGGGCGCTGGCGCGTCGCCGTGAGACTGCCGCTGCACCCGACGCCATGAGCCTCCGCGTCGTGCTCGTCGACGACGAACCGCTGATCCGCAGCGGCCTGCGCGCGATCATCAACGCCGAACCAGACCTCAGCGTCATCGGCGAAGCCGAGGACGGAGCCGGCGTCACAGCGCTCGTGCGCCGCCTGCGTCCCGACGTCGTGCTGATGGACGTCCGCATGCCGATCGTCGACGGCATCGAGGCCACGCGACGCCTCCTCGCCAACGTCGACGACCCGCCACGGATCCTCGTCCTCACCACATTCGAAAACGACGACTACGTCTTTGACGCCCTGCGCGCAGGAGCCTCTGGATTTCTGCTCAAGCGCGCCCGACCCGACGAGGTCATCCGTGCGATCCGGCTGCTCGCCGCCGGTGACTCGCTGCTCTTTCCGGCCGCGATCCGCGAACTCGCGGCGCGCCACTCGCCCGCCGCCCCCTCGCCTCGCGGCCTCGATGCCGCCGGACTTACCGAACGCGAGGCCGAGGTGCTGCGCCTCGTCGCACGAGGCCTGTCGAACGCCGAGATCGCCGCGCACCTCATCGTCAGCCTCGAAACGGTCAAGACCCACGTCGCGCATCTGCTCACCAAGTTGGAAGCGCGCGACCGCACCCAAGCCGTCATCCGCGCCTACCAAACCGGATTCATCACGCCCCAATGACGCGCGGCGGCAGGTCCGA
>DASZDB010000083.1:0-4300 GCA_035942495.1 Solirubrobacteraceae bacterium | reverse complement strand
CGGGTGCCGAGAACATCGCCCGGCGCATGGCGCAGCGGCGCGCGGAGGACGCCGAGACGCCCGTCGCGACGACCGTCCTGGACGCCACGCGGGAGATTCGCGCCCCGCTCGGCTACGCCGCGCTCATCGCGCTGCTCGTGATCGTGCCCGTGGCGATCATGGAGGGCCGGCCGGGCGCCTTCCTGGCCCCGCTCGCCCTCGCCTACGCGGTGGCGGTGCTCACCGCGACGGTCATGGCGCTGACGCTGACGCCGGCGCTCGGCTCCCTGCTCAAGCCGTCGGTACACGGCTCGGCGCTCGTCGAACGCCTCGGCGCGCTGTACGACGGCGTGCTGTCGCGCGTGCTCGCGGCACCCCGCGCGGCGCTGGCCACGGTGGCCGTGCTCGGCCTCGCGGTCGTCGTCGTCCTGCCCGCCATGGGCCTCTCGCTGTTGCCGACGCTCAAGGACCGCAACGTGCTCGTCCGCCTCGACGCGCCGTCGGGCACGTCGAACCCGCGCATGACCGCGATCGCGCGCGATCTGAGCCGCGACCTGCGGCGGATCGCCGGCGTGCAGAACGTCGGCGGCCAGGTTGGGCGCGCGGTGAGCGGCGACCGGATCGTCGACGTCAACTCGGCCGAGGTCGTCGTGAGCATGAAGCCGGGCGCCGACTACGACGCCACGCGCGCGGCGATCGAGGCGACCGTCGACCGCGTTCAGGGCGCGACCGCGCAGACGACGACGTACGCCGCGCAGAAGCTGCGCGACGTCGGCGCCCTGACCAGCGGCGAGAACGAAGCGAGGGGCGACGGACTCGGCGTCCTGACCGGCGCCGGCAAGCCGTTGACCGTGCGCCTCTACGGCCAGGATCTCGCCACGCTGCAGCGCGAGGCGGCCAACGTCCGCCGGATGATGGCCGGCGTCGACGGCGTGGTCGACGCGACGATCGAGCGGCCCACGGTCCAGCCCACGCTGCGCATCGAGGTCGACCTCGATCGCGCGCGGCGCTTCGGCGTCAAGCCGGGCGACGTGCGCCGGGCGGAGGCGATCCTGCTGCAGGGCATCCTCGTCGGCAGCACCTTCGAGGAGCAGAAGGTCTTCGACGTCATGGTGCAGGGCGACCCGAAGCTCGCCCGCAGCGAGGCAGCGGTCCGCAACCTGCTCATCGACCGGCCCGACGGCGGCCACGTGCGCCTCAGCCAGGTGGCCGACGTGCGCGTATCGACCACGCCGACGGTCATCGAGCGCGAGGGCGTGTCGCGCAAGCTCGACATCCAGGCGAACGTCAGCGGCCGCGGCGTCGGCGACGTCAAGGCCGACCTCGAGCAGCGTCTCGCCGACCTGCCACTGCCCCTGGAGTACCACGCGCGGGTCATCGAGCGGACGCTCGGCGACGAGATCAACGCCGGGCAGGTGCTCGGCTTCGGCCTCGCCGCGGCGATCGCGATGTTCCTGCTGCTGCAGGCGGCGTTCCGCAGCTGGCGCCTGGCGGTGCTGGCCTTCCTCAGCCTGCCCGTCGCCCTCGCCGGCGGCGTCGCGGGCGCGCTGTTGCTCGGCAGCTCGATCACCCTCGGCGCGCTGATCGGGCTCATGGCGGTGTTCGGCCTCGCGGTCCGCAACGCCATCGTGCTGATCCGCCACCTGCAGCGCGTCGAGCAGGTCGAGGGCGACGAGCTCGGCGAGGCGCTCGTGCGCCGCGCGGCGCAGGAGCGCCTGGCGCCCGTGCTCGCGAGCGCGGTCGCGCTGGGCGCCGCGATGCTCCCGTTCGTGTTGATGGGAGCGACCGCCGGCCTGGAGATCGTGCACCCGATGGCCGTAGTCGTCCTCTGCGGGCTCGCGACGTCCGCGGCGCTGACGCTGTTCGTGCTGCCCGCGCTGTACCTGCGCTTCGAGACCGGCCGGCCGCGCCCCGTCCTCGACACACCGGAGACGGAGACGGAGGCGCGCGACGCCAGGGAGCTCGCGTTCGAGTACGGCGGCGAGTCGACCGTCGAGACGCCCGCGCGATGACGGGCCGCCCGCCTCTGCGCCGGGCCGGGCGCAGCGCCGCGGCGGCGCTGGCGGTGCTCGCCGCCGCCAGCTCGCTCGCGGCGTGCACGGAGGTGAAGTCCGCCGACAAGGAGCACTACAGCCCGGCTGCGATCGCCCCCGTCAAGGGTGAGAAGGACCTCGTCTCGGTCACGCTGACCCAGGAGGGCGCCGACCGCATCGACCTCGCGACCGGCCGCGTCGCCCGCGGCGCGGGCGGCCAGAAGGTCATCCCGTACGCCGCGCTGCTCTACGAGAAGGACGGCAGCGCGTTCGTCTACACGAACCCCAGCGGCCTGAAGTTCGTGCGCGCCCACATCGAGGTCGACCGCGTGGCGGGCGACCGCGTGCTCCTCAGCGACGGCCCGGCACCCGGCACGAAGGTCGTCACGACCGGAGCCCCGCAGGTGCACGGCGCCGAGCTCGAGTACGGGGAGTACTGAGATGAGCGCGGCGCGAGGAGGCCGGGTCTGATGCGCTGGGTCGTCTCGCGCAGCCTGCGCTACCGCTGGCTCGTCATCTTCGTCGCCACCGGCCTCATGGTGTTCGGCGCCGTCTCGATCCCGGGCGCGAAGGTCGACGTCTTCCCGGAGTTCGCCCCGCCGCAGGTGGAGATCCAGACGATCGCTCTGGGCAACTCCTCGGCCGAGGTCGAGGAACTCGTCACCGTCCCGATCGAGGAGGTCCTGCAGGGCATCCCCGGCCTGAAGGAGCTGCGGTCGAAGTCCGTCTCGCAGCTGTCGTCGATCCGCCTCATCTTCGAGAAGGGCACCGACGAGACGAAGGCCCGCCAGCTCGTCCAGGAGCGCGTCGCGCAGGTCGTCCCGAACATTCCGACGTGGGCGAGCCCGCCGTGGATGATGCCGGCCGCCTCGGCGACGAGCCGGATCATGAAGATCGGCCTGAGCTCGGAGAAGCTCGACCTGACCGAGCTGTCGGCGATCTCCTACTGGACGATCCGCCAGCGCCTCATGCGCGTGCCGGGCGTCGCGTCGGTCGACATCTACGGCGAGCGCCTCAAGCAGCGCCACATCCAGGTCGACCCGGCGAAGCTGGCCCGCCACGGCATCACGATCGACGAGGTCATGGCGGCCGGGTCGGAGGCGCTCGACGCCGGCGTCCTGCAGTACGCCAAGAGCTTCACCGTGGGACAGGGCGGCTTCGTCGAGTACGGAAACCGGCGGCTGAACGTCGAGAACGTCCAGCCGATCACCGGACCGGAGGACCTCGCCAAGGTGCCGATCGCCGCGCGCGGCGGACGCTTGCTGCGGATGGCCGACATGGGCCGCGTCGTCCAGGACCACCAGGGGCTGTGGGGCGAAGGTGTGGTCAACGGCGGTCCCGGGCTGCTGCTGATCGTCCAGAAGTACCGCGGAGCGAACACCGTCGAGGTGACCAAGGGCGTCGACACCGCGATGACGCAGCTCAAGGCCGGCCTGCCCGACGTGGACGTCGACTCGCAGATCTTCCGGCCGGCGACGTTCATCGAGCAGTCGATCGACAACCTCAGCAAGGCGCTGCTGATCGGCGTCCTGCTCGTGATCGTGATCATCATGGCCTTCCTCTTCGAGCTGCGGACGGCGTTCATCAGCCTCATCGCGATCCCGCTGTCGCTGCTGGCGGCGGTCCTCGTGCTCGACGTGCGCGACACGACGATCAACGTCATGGTCCTCGCCGGGCTGGTGGTCGCGATCGGGGTGGTGGTCGACGACGCGATCATCGACGTGGAGAACATCGTCCGACGCCTGCGCCACGCCCGCGCCGCGGGCAGCTCGGTCTCGACCTTCCGGATCGTGCTCGACGCCTCCGTCGAGGTCCGCACCGCGATCACCTACGCGACGATCATCAACGTCGTCGCGATCGTCCCGGTGCTGTTCCTGACCGGTCTGTCGGGGTCGTTCTTCGAGCCGCTCGTCCTCTCCTACGCGCTGGCCGTGCTCGTGTCGATGGCGGTCGCGCTGACCGTGACCCCGGCGCTGTGCCTGCTCATGCTCTCGCGCGGCATGCGCACGAAGGAGGCGCCGCTGTTGCGCGTCCTCAAGCGCGGCTACGGCGCGGTGCTCAGCGTCATCCTGCGCCGGCCCAGCCCGGCGATCGGCTTCGCGCTGCTGGCGACGATCGCGGGCCTGGCGATCTACCCCTCGCTCGGGTCGCAGCTGCTGCCGAACTTCAAGGAGCGCGACTTCCTCATGCACTGGCTCACCGAGCCGTCGACGAGCGTCGGGGAGGAGTACCGCATCTCGGTGGCCGCCTGCCAGGACCTGCAGAAGATCCCCGGCGTGCGCAACTGC
>DASZDB010000082.1:0-2489 GCA_035942495.1 Solirubrobacteraceae bacterium | reverse complement strand
TGACCGGATCGGGCACATGGGCCGCCATGGCCGGCTGGATCTTCGTCGACGCGCTGGACGAACCGCGGCGTTGAGGCACGAATGCGTGCTGAGGCGACCATCGTGGAGCACCCGATCGACCGCGAGCGGCACGTCGTTGCCCTCCGCGGGGCCGTCGATCTGTTCACCGCGTCCGAGCTCAAAGAGGTGTTCGCCCAGGCGATCGAGGCCGGTCGCATCCGCATCATCGTCGACCTCGCCGAGACGACGTTTCTCGACTCGTCCGCGCTCAGCGTCCTGATGGTCGCCCACAAGCGGCTGCGTTCGTGTGACGGTGCCCTCGCGATCGTCAACCTCAACGAGAACCTCCGCAAGATCTTCAAGATCACGGGCCTCGATCAGACCTTCACGATCCTGCCCACGCGCGACGCGGCCCTCGAGGCCGTCTCGTCCGCAAGCACCGCTTGATCGCGGTGGCGCTCGAGTAGCGGTTGGGGTTGTTCAGCTGCCGATGGCTCGTGACAGAAGCGTCCGGCGGCTTCGGCTGTCCGTCTTGGCGAAGATCGACTTGAGGTGGTCCTGCACGGTGTTCTCCGACAGGAACATGCAACGCGCGATCTCGCGCGTGGCGTGCCCTGCCACGAGGTGGTCGATCAGCTCGCGCTCGCGGGCGGTGAGACCATGCGCCCTGCAGAAGAGGTCGACACGCTCAGCGGCCGAGCTCTCCTCCAGCGTCACCGCGATGTCTTGCCTGCTCGGCGAGCCCGGGGCTTGCAGCCGTGCTGCGCGCACGGTCATCCAGAACCCGTCTGAGACGTGAACGCGCGCGGTGGGTGGATGGCTGTCGATACCGTCCTCGACGGCCAGCAGCTGTGCTGCGACGTTGTATGCGACCGCCGGGATCGGCTGTCGGTCCACGGCCGGCGGAACGAGCGCCCTGAGGTACTGCTGTGCTTGCGGCGTCTGGTTGCGCACGTCCAGTTCGGGTGACAACAACAACACGACCGGACCGACGCGGGGCGAGTCACGCGGTGGCCGAACCACGAAGGTGCCCGCCTGGCACCCGCGGAGCGCCGCCGTCAGCGGATCGGCCAGGTCGGCCAGGAAACGGGCCTCGGCGCGCGTGAACGGCGCCTCCGTCGTCGACCTCCACAGTTCGAGGAACGCCCAGCAGCCGAAGCGGTCCTCGAAAACGACGGACGCCACATCGCCGATGCCGTACCGCACGAGGAGCTCTCGCCAGACGAGGCTCTGCGCCGGCGCACCCGCGGTGCTCTCGTAGAGCAGCGCGGCCGGGGTGTTGCCCAGGGTCGTCCAGCGGTTGATGCGGGTGGCGTACTTCAGCCGGATCTGGTGGGGTAGCTCGCGCATCCACGGGACCTCCGCGACGGGCGCTGCGCCGACTGCGGTCGCGGGATCGGTGAGCAGCCACGCATGGGCCTCGAACGTGACCACTCGGCGCAGCTCCTCGATGATCTGGCGGCGCAGCATCCTCGCGTCGAGTCCGAGCTGACACATGCGCTCGATGCGCACACGCGATTGTGTGAGGGCGCCGGCGTCGGACACACGCCCACCGTACGCCCCGGCCGCCGCCTCGCGGGCGATCAGGGAGCGGTTCCCAGCTATCTGGGATGGACGCGAGGGCTCGGCGTTCGTAGCGTGGCCGACACCGAACAACCCCCGGGGAGCCAGCATGACCACACTGCATATCGAGCACGCGATCAGCGACTTCGCCGTCTGGAACGCTGCGTTCGAGCGCTTCGCAGACGTCCGCGCGAAGTTCGGCGTCCGCGCGGAGCGCGTCCAGAATCCGGTTGACGATCCCCGATACGTCGTGGTCGATCTTGAGTTCGACACCACATACGACGCCAGCCGCTTCCTGGGCTTCCTGCACGCCAACGTCTGGTCCAGCGCCGACAACGCTCCCGCGCTCGTGGGCACACCTCGCACGAGGATCCTCGAGGAGGCGCCAGCGCCATAGGTCGCCGTTGGCGGTCGCACGCGCGCCGACCTGCGATGGTGCGGGGTGGGAGACTGGGCTCATTGAGCAGACGGCTCTCGTCTCCTCCCCGAACCGGCCGGGGGCGCAGCGGCTGACCGCCGATGCGCTGATGCTGGCGATCTGCCGCGATGCGCTGATGCTGGTGATCTGCCGCGTGGCGGGCGGTTCCGTATGGCGCTTGTACAAGCGCCTGATGTTGTGGGCCTGCGTCGGCGGCGCGATCTACGGCTACCTCATCAGCCTCGACGAGCGACGGAGGCGCGGAGGGGCGGGGGATCCATCGACGGCCTAGGCGCCCCTAGCGGAACGCGGACACCCGGTGCCCGGTGCCGTCGGCGCTTCCAAGACGACGCCGGGCCCTCGCTGCTGCGTGGTCAGCCGAGCAGCTCACAGCCGTTTGCCTTGGCAACCGCGGCGACGTGCGCCCAGTCTGGCTCTTCGTCTGGAGGTGGAGGGAGCGTGCGGCTCTTCGCCGGGACGCTCATGCCGCGGACGAGGTTCTCGAAGC
>DASZDB010000081.1:0-1914 GCA_035942495.1 Solirubrobacteraceae bacterium | reverse complement strand
GCGGTGGCCAGCGCGCCCGGCGGGTCGCAGACCCCCGGGGAGCTCACGGCCGCGGCCGCCCAGGCGCCGCGGCAGCTCGAGGCAGCCGGCGGCAGCGACCTGCCGTTCACGGGCTTTGCCGCGATCCCGATGCTGCTGGGCGGCATCGCGCTGCTCGCCACGGGCCTCGTCGTGCGCCGGCGCACCCCAGACGCGCCGCTGCAGTCCTAGCACCGCATAAGTCGATCGGCAGGCGGGCCCGCCGGGCCCGCCGCTGCCATGCCCGCGGGTCGTCGCCCAGCAGGCGGGTCGTCTCGGCGACGAGCGGCTCGCGCGGGTTCAGTCGCCGGGCGATCCGCAGCTGCGGCCGCGGATCCTGTCGACCGACCGCCTGCACCAGCGCCAGGCCGTAGTGCCCCTCCCAGTTGCCGGGGTCCTTGCGCACCGCGTTGCGCATGGCGCTGAGCGCGAGGCCGGTCTGCCCGAGGCGCACGTCGCAGTAGCCCAGCACGATGAACGGCTCGGGTCGCGCCGCGAACGCGGCGGTCGCATCCAGCGCACGGTCGATCGCCGTGGCGCAGTCGCCCGCGGCGAAGGCGCGCGCGCTGTCGCGCAGGGGCGCCTCCGAGAGGAAGACCCGCGCGGGCACGAGCGCGAGCAACAGGCATCCCAGAGCCGCCAGCGTGTGCCCGATCGTCCGGTGCGGGGGGTCGCCGCATCGCGAGCGGGGGCCGCCAGCGCGAGACCGCCCGCGGCGAAGAACCAGAACGTCACCACCGGCATCTCCCAGTGCCAGTCGATCCCCGCGTGCAGGGCCCAGGCCACACCTGCTCCGAACAGCGCGCCGCCCACGACGCGATCGGGGCCGCGTGCGCGTGAAGCGAAACCAGCGAGAATGAGCAGGATCGCGCCGGAGCACGAGCACGAAGCCGACCACGCCCAGCTCACCGAGGATCTCGGCGTACAGCGAGTGGGCATCCTCGACCTGGTATGCGACCGGCCGGTGGCGCTCCCACTCCAGTGCGTAGGTTCCGGCTCCGCCACCGCGCAGGGGCTCACGTGCGAACGCATCCAGGGAAACGCGCCGTTGCTCGAGCCGCCCGTTGTTGCCAGGGTCAACGAGGCGGCCGCGCAGGTCGTCGTCCGGCCGAGCGACGGCGTCGCCTTCGACAAACCTGTCGTACTGACGGCTGATCGCATCGGGTGCGCCCAGCGACACGGCGGCCGCCACGCCGACCGCCGCCAGCGCCCCCATCGCCGGCCACGCCACCGCGGGGCGGCGCAGTCGCGCGGGCAGCACGACGCACTGCATTCCGCCGGTCGAGCGCCAGCAGCACGGTCCGGAGGATCGCCGCCGACACCGCGGCCAGCGTTATGACGAGGGCCACGTCGTGCCCCTGCGCCGTCGCCGCCGTACTCGTCGGCTCCGAACTCGCGAGCAGGTCGGCGCCGTAGGCCGACACGGCCGCCACAGCTGCAGCCGGGACCGCCACGAGCAGTCCGCTCAGAAGCGCTCGCGGCCGCCCGACGACGATGAGGGCGACTAGGCCGGCGACGCCGACGGCCATCGCTCCTCGCGAGAAGGTGAGCAGCAGCGTCGCTGTCAGCACCGGCACGGTCGCGGCGGCGAGCACCCGCACGACCGGTGGTCGCGATCGTCCGAGGTCAGGGCGACGCTCATGATCATGCCGATGACCGCGAGCAGGCCGAGCGCGTTCCAGTAGCCGACGGGAAAGCTCAGCCGATCCGCCGCTAGCACCGCATCGATCGCCTAGAGGTCCGGTGCCAGCCGCGTCACGAGACCGCACAGGCAGGTGGCGAATGCGGCGAGCGCGATGCCCCGGACGATCCACCGCAAACGCCCCGGCGTGTGACCGATCGCCCCGACGAGGACGAAGCCGAGGAGGTACAGCAGCGCGCGGTCGTACTCGACGA
>DASZDB010000080.1:0-5625 GCA_035942495.1 Solirubrobacteraceae bacterium | reverse complement strand
TCGATCTGGTCCTTGTACTCCTCGAACTTCGCCGGGTCGATCTCGGGATCGGTCGGCTCGACCATCTCCCCCGTCTCGGGGTCGTACGTCGTCCCCTCGTCGATCGTCTCGACGATGAGGTGCGCCTCGAGGCGCTCGGGGATGATCAGCTCGATGACGCGGAAGTCGGCGGTCTCGGGATCGAGTTCGACGCGCGCGTACTTCGCGCTGTCGGGCTGCTTCTTGTAGGCCGACAGCAGCGCGTCCTCGAGCGCCAGCCGGAGCTTCTCGGGAGCGATGCCCTTCTCGCGGCCGAGCACGTTCATCGCATCAAGGATCTCGCGTGACATATGGCTACTCCTCGACGAGGTTGGACCGATGGATCTCGGCGTACGGGATGGCGACGAGGGTGGGCGGATTGCGATCGACCGCGATCGTCACGGCGTCGTCCGACGCCCCGACGAGCTCACCGGTGAACGACTTGTGTCGGCGCCCGCCTTCGCCGTCGCGGACGTCGCCGATCGTACGAACCCGTGCGCGGCGGCCGAGGTAGCGGTGAAAGTGCTGCGGCTTGGAGAGCGGGCGCTCGATGCCGGGTGAGGAGACCTCGAGGGCATAGCGCTCGCGCAGCTCGGTCAGCGCGTGGGTGACGCGCTCGCAGAGCCCGAGCGTGACCCCGTCTGGATGGTCGATGAAGACCCGCAGCGTCGAGCCTCCGACGACCTCTGCGAGGAGCACCTCGACATCGGGCTCGCTGGCGGCGAGCCGGGCCTCGACATCTGTCTGGATGGTGCTCACTGGGAACCTCCTCACGACACAAAAAAAGCGGGCGAGCGCCCACTTCCGGTACGGCCTCCGGCCCGAAGCCGGAGCGAAAGCTGTCGGTCGAGGATAGCACCGGCCACCTAGCGACCCGACGTGCGCGAGGCGTCCCGCAGCGCTCGGCGAGAGCTATGCGGCGCGGTCGCGCGAGCGGTCGCGGTACTTGCGGTAGTCCTTGCGCTCAGGGCGCAGGCAGCACGCCAAAGCCAGCGGCTTGCGCGCCTCGTGGTGGCGGCCGAGCTGCTGCAGCGAGCGGCCCAGACAGAACAACGCGTAGTCGTTCGTCGGCGCGCGCTCGACGATCGCCTCGAACTCGGCGACCGCCTCGACATATTGCTGCGAGCCGAACAGCGCCCGCCCGAGCGCCTCGCGGATCGAGGCCTTGTCGGGCTCGAGCTCGCGGGCTCGGCGCAGGGGTACGGCGGCAGCGTGGAAGTCGCGCTCCTCGAGCAGTCGCGTCCCGTTCTGAAAGAGCTCGTATACGTCGTCAGACGACATGCTTCGAGGATACGACGCGGCGGCGCGGACGGGGAGCACCGCCGCGGGCGATCGGAAGGGCCGGTGGCAGCGCCCACCACGCGCGCAGGCGCCCGCGGATGCCGAGGCCGGCGCCGAGCTCGCGGCGCAGGGCGCCGCGCTGGGCGCGGGTCGGCCCGCCGTCGCCGTAGCCGTAGCGCGCGGCGGCGAGCGTCTGGACGTAGCTCTGAGCCGGTGTGCCGTCGAGGCGCACCGCGAGCGCTTCGAGCGTCATCTGCGGCGGCGCGGCGCGGCCGCTGCGGCGCAGCGCGCGGTGCAGTTCGACGAGGTCCTCGTCCGGTCCCGCGCCGGCCGCCGTGCGGATCCGCCGCCGCCGGCGGTGCAGGACGAGCGCCACGAGCGCGCTGACGAGCGCGAGCGCGAGCAGCGCGGCGCCGGCGATCGTGAGCGCGCTCGGCCCGCTGTCCTGCGTCGGCGTCGCGGGCACCGCGGCGAGACCGGCGTCCGTGACGCGCCCCAGCGCACGCTCGCTGCCGCCGAACGTGGCGGGGCTGTCGCCCCCGCCCGCGGCGAGGTCGGCGGCCTGGGCGCGCGCGGGGGCCGCCGCAGGGGTCGGGTCGCGCTGGACCCAGCCGGCGCCCGGCACGAAGAACTCGACCCACGAGTGCGCGTCGACGTCGCGCACGACGTACTCGTCGCGCTCCTCGTCGCGCGCGCCGGGCGAGAAGCCGCTCGCCACACGCGCGGGCACGCCTCCCATGCGCAGCAGCAGCGCCATCGCGCCGGAGAACTGCTGGCAGTAGCCGACGCGGTCGCGCAGCAGGAAGTCGACGAGCGGCGCGCGGCTCGGGGGCGGCGTCTCGCTGTAGCTGAAGCGGTCGGCGGCGAGGTAGCGCTCTACCGCTCGGACGTATTCAAACGGCGTGGCCGCTCCCGCGCGCAGGCGCTGGGCGAGTGCGTAGACGGGGCCGTACACGGAGGCGTCGATCGCCCCGGTCGCATCGATGCCCCCGGAGGCGAGGATGGTCGGCGGCCCGGGTTCGCCCCAGCGGGGGAAGTGGACGGGGTCCGTGCCGCCTGCAAGCGACGGCGCGGCGGGGCGGCCTGCACCGGCCGCCGGGAGGCGCAGGACGCTGTACTCGGGCGGCACGGGCAGGTAGTCGCTGCCGGCGCGGCGCATCTCCGGGGTCGTCGGCCGCGGGATGTAGACGAGCGCCTCGTAGGAGTGGCCGCGGCGCAGCGGCTCGCCGGCGGTCTCGTACACGCCGGGGGTGACGCTCATCGCCCTCCGCGGGTTGCGGAGGATGTCCTGTGTCGAGCCCGCAGCCACGAACTGCGACGAGCGCAGCGCACGCAGCGTGACGCGGATGCGGTGAAGCCACGCCTCGTCGTAGATCTGCCGCTCGAGGCCGCTGGTCGCCTGGCCGGTGTCCTGCACCCAACGGGCACCGTCGAAGGCGACGAGGTTGACCGCCTTCCAATACGCGCGCTGCCGGGCGCGCACGCGCAGCACCTCGCGACCGTCCCGCGGCCAGTCCAGCGGGCCATAGTCGTGGTTCCAGCGGTACTGCGTCGTCTCCGCGGCGCTGATCGACTGGGCGAGCTCCTCGTAGTCCAAGAGCGGCCGGTCCCCATCGAGGGCGGGTGCCGCCACGTAGCCGGCGAGCGCCGCGGCCGCGACGAGGCCGGCGGCCAGCCCGGCGCTGCGGCGCTCGACGCGCTCGAGCCACAGGAACGCCGCCAGCAGCAGCGCGAACAGCAGGCCGGCCAGGTAGGGCAGGCGGATGTCGTGCTGCATGACCGGCAGCGTGTAGAGCGCGCCGAGGGCCACCGCGGCGCCGCCGGGCATGCCGAACGCGCCACCGCGCCGCGGCGCGAACGCCAGCAGCGCCGCGAGGCCGATGAGCGCGCCGCCGCCGAGCACGATGACGATCCGCGTCCACTCGTCGAGCCCGGCGTAGGGCGTGCGGACCGTCGACACGGCGCCGAGGCCCTGGCCGATGCCGCCGGCGAGGACGTCCCAGTTGCGCGGCCCGAAGTACCGCAGCGGGACGCCGGCCGCGGCGAGCGCGACGAGCAGCAGGACGATCCCGGCGACTGCCGTCGCCGCGAGCCGCACCCGCGCGGGCGGCTCGCGTCGCGCGACGCCGGTCAGCGCGGCGCCGGCGGCGGCGCCGACCAGCAGGCAGGCCAGCAGCGCGTCGGAGGACGCCGGGCGCACCATCTGCGCCCACTGCAGCGCGCCGAAGCCGGCCAGCGCGACGAAACCGATCAGCCGCGCGGCGCGGGGGGACAGCAACGTCGCGCCCGGCGCGACCACCCGCGGGGGCGGCGGCGGGTTGAACGGCCGTCTGGCAGGGGCCGGCGGCGCGGGTGGATCGGGCGGCGGCGGGACGGTCGTCGTGCTCATGCCGCGCTCCGCTGGGCGCGCTGCGGCTCGCCCCCGCCGCCGGCGCGCCCGGACCCGCGTCGGCCGAGCTCGTAGCCGCTGCAGCCGGCGACGGCGAACATCGGCCGCCGGTCGGCGAGGACCCCGGGCACGACGAGGATCCGCGTCGCGCCGTGGGCGGGGCCGAGTGCCTGGGGCATCCGCGTGCGCATGCGCGCGCTCACGAAGACGATCGGCCCGCGGCGCTGGGCCAGGCTCACGAGCGCGGGTCCGTGCGTCGCGCCGATCAGCGCCAGCCGCGCGTGCAGGTGTCCCCAGCCCGCGAGCGTCTCCCCCAGCTCGACCGGCCGCCGGTCGCCTGGCAGCAGCACGCCGCAGCCGCCGCTGCGGGCAAGCGCACGGGCCAGCGACGCGGCGGCGCGGACGGCGGCATCGAGCGCGTAGTCGCCGGCGGGCCCGCGCGGATCGAGCACGACGACCGGGCGGCTCTCGCTCGCGGCCACGAGATAGCGCTCCTGCGGGTCCGCTCCCCGGGCGACCGCGGGCCAGAAGATCCGCGCGGCCGGCGTGCCGTCGCGCAGCGGCCGGATTCCGTCGAGCTCGACCTCCGCACCGCCGACGGGCAGCCCTTGGCGCGCGATGCGCGCCGCGTCACCGCCGCCGGGGGCCGACACGACGGGCTCGATCCGCGGCAGGACGAGGATCTCGTCGCTGAGCAGCGAGGGCCGCGCGGTCACCTCGCGCGTGGCCAGCCCGAGCGGGTCGGCGACGATCACCCGCGGCAACGCCAGCAGGCGGCGCCCGCGGCGCGCGAAGCGCACCTCGATCCGCACCCGTCCGCCGCCGGTTCCGGCGCGCACCGCGACGGGGTTGGGCATGAGCGGGTCGGCGACCCGCGACGGCGGCAGGCCGAGCCGCCCCGCGCGCACGTCGAGGACGACCGTCACCGGTTCGTCCTCGATGACACGCCGGTTGCCGAGCGTGCGCGTGATGCGCACGCCGCGGGCGCCGAACCCGACCCAGGCGGTGCAGCCGGCGGCGACCGCCAGCAGCGTCGCCGCCGGCACCCACAGCGGCTCGGCGTCGACGAGGGCGGCGGTGAGCCCGATGGCGACCGCGAGCAGCGCGGTGACGAGCGCCCGACGCATGGTCACAGCGCGGGCGTGGCCGCCACCGCGTCGGCGACGACATGCTCGCCGGAGGTGTCGTACGCGTCCGGCGCGAGCACGATGCGGTGCGCGAGGACGGACAGGCTCATCTGCTGCACGTCGTCGGGAATCGCGTGGTCGCGGCCCGCGAGCAGCGCGTGCGCCTTCGCGGCGCGCAGCAGCAGCAGGCCGGCGCGCGGGCTGGCGCCGAGCTCCACCCGCGGGTCGTCGCGCGTGCGACCGAGCAGCGAGACGATGTAGCGCCGCAGCGGCCCGGAGGCGAGCACGCGCGTCGTCGCGTCCTGGGCGGCGAGCACGTCGGCCGCGTCGGCGACCGGCTCCAGCCGGGCGACTCGATCGCCCGCCTCGTGCGCGGCGAGCATGTCGGCCTCACCGGCCGGGGCGGGGTAGCCGAGCGACAGGCGCACCATGAAGCGGTCCACCTGCGCCTCGGGCAGCGGGTAGGTGCCCTCGTACTCGATCGGGTTCTGCGTCGCGAGCACGAGAAACGGGCGCGCGAGCTCGTGCGTGTGGACGTCGACGGTGACGCGGCGCTCCTGCATGCATTCCAGCAGGCCCGACTGCGTCTTGGGCGAGGCGCGGTTGATCTCGTCGACGAGCACGACGTTGGCGAAGATCGGGCCGGGCCGGAACTCAAAGCGGCTCTCGCGCTGGTTGAAGACGTTCGTGCCGACGACGTCGGCGGGCAGCAGGTCCGACGTGCACTGGATCCGCGCGACCTCGAGATCCAGCGAGCGCGCGAGCGCGCGGGCGAGCGTCGTCTTGCCGACGCCGGGCAGGTCCTCGATC
>DASZDB010000079.1:0-4428 GCA_035942495.1 Solirubrobacteraceae bacterium | reverse complement strand
GCGCCTCGGCCTGACGTACCCCGAGCCCGAGCTGCGCGAGAACCGCGGCGAGCTGGCGGCGGACTTCGTCGCGCCGCGGCTCGTCACCGTCGACGACCTGCGCGGCGACCTGCACATGCATACGCCCGCCTCCGACGGTCGTGACACGATCGAGGAGATGGCCCGCGCCGGGCTCGCGCGGGGCTACGAGTATCTCGCGATCACCGACCACTCGGCGACCCACGGCTTCGGCAACCACGTCACGCCCGACGAGCTCGAGCGCCAGATCGAGCGCGTGGCTGCGGCGAACGAGCGGATCGACGGCATCACGATCCTCGCCGGCACCGAGACGAACATCCTGCCCGACGGATCGCCGGACTACGACGACGAGCTGCTCGCGCGGCTGGACTGGGTGATCGGCTCCGTCCACACGTCGTTCGGGATGCCCGCCGCCGACATGACCAAGCGGATGGTGGCGGCGATCGAGCATCCCTGGATCGACGCGATCGGCCACCCGACGGGCCGCAAGATCTCGACCCGCCAGCCCTACGCGCTGCACCTCGACGACGTCATCGCCGCCGCGGCGCGCACGGGCACGATGCTCGAGATCAACTCCGCGCCCGACCGCCGCGACCTCGACGACGTCAACGCGCGGGCGGCGGCCGAGAACGGCGTGCTGCTGCTCGTCGACTCCGACGCCCACGGCGCCGACCGCCTCCAGCACGTGCGCTGGGGCATCGCGACGGCGCGCCGGGCGTGGCTGACGCCTGAGCACGTTGCGAACACGCGGCCGTGGGAGCAGTTCGCGGCGCTTCGCAAGCGGGCACGCTCGCGCGCCTGAGGCGCACGATGGCAGACGGTTGTGTGTCTATCGTCTGATCGGATGACCGAGCTCGCATTGACACGTTCGTCCGGCGATCGACGCCGCTTCGACCTCCCGGGCTTTGGGACGCTGCAGCTCGGCGGCTGGGCCTCGCGCTGGGCCAGCGCGGAGGCGGGCAACCGACGCTGGGGCTTTGCGCGGCGCGGACTGCTGAGGGCCAGGATCGAGGCGACGGATCCCGCGGGCACGGTCGTCGGACGGTTCGACGGCCGCTCGCTCAAGCGCGGTGGCGGCCTGCGCTGGGAAGAGCACGAGTACGTGCTCACGCCCGACAGCACGTGGACCGACCGCTACGCGCTGCTCGACGGCGAGCGCCGGCTGGCCCTGTTGGAGGGCAAGGGCTGGGGCAAGCGACCGGTGGGCGTCGACGTCGACGACATCGCCGCCACCGACCCCGGGCTGCTGCTGTTCGCGGCGTTCGTCGTGCGCGCGCTGGCTGAGGACGCGACCGCGTCGGCGTCCGCCTCCGCCTCCGCCTCCGCCGGCGCCTAGGCCAGGAGGCGCGGCAGCAGCGCGTCGCGCACGACCGCGTCGACCGCGGCGCTCGAGAACGGTGCGAGCGCGGCACCGGCTCGCTGCGCGTAGTCCGGAGCGGGCGCGTCGAGCGCCGCGCGCAGCGCCGCGGCCAGGCCGGCGTCATCGGCGACGAGCCGGGGGTCGAGCGCACGCGCCAGCGGGAGCGCCGCGTATGGCCCCGGCGCTGCCGTCGTGACGAGCAGGCAGCCGTCGGCGAGCGCCTCGAGCTGGGCGATGCCGTAGTCCTCGCGGCGCGGGGCCGTGACGAAGACGCGGGCGCGCCGCAGCAGCGCGCGGTAGTCCGCCGGCGCGAGACGGCCGGCGACCTGCACGCCCGGCGCGTCGAGGCGCAGGTCGGCGCCGGCCACGACGAGCTGCTCGTCATCCCTGCGTGCCTGCGCCCACGCGTCGAGCACGCGGTCCAGCCCCTTCTTCTGCGGGTTGGCGGCGTACGTGATCGCCGCGATGTCGCGCGGCACGCCGGCCGACGGCGACGGCGAGACCGCGACCGGGACGACGATCGCGGCCGCGTGCGGGCGCGGCGCCTCGTCCAGCGAGCCGCTCTCCCACGGCACGAGCAGCGGCGCGTCGCGTAGGCGGCGGCGTTCGAGCGGGCGCTGCCAGACCCCGTGGCGGCCCGGGCGGTTGGCCGCCGACGGAGCGTCGAAGCGGATCGCGCCCGGCCGCGGCCACAGCAGCGCGGCGGTGGTCGACGAATAGACGATCGCGCGCGGTGAGTGCGCCGCGATGCCCGCCCGTGCGGCGCTGCGCGCGGCGCGCGCCCACGCCAGGTCGGTCAGCGCGTACGTGCGCAGCTCGCGCGGGGCCCGTGCGGCGGCAACCTCGACGTGTGCGCCGGCCCGACGCAGGGCCTCGGCCAGGGCCGCGTCGGCGGCCCGCAGCCCGGCCGTCGAGCCGAGCGAGACGATGAGGACGTCGGCGGCCATCAACGGCCATCGAGGCCGTAGGCCGCGCCGTCGATCACCTTCCAGAGGCGTTCGACGTCCGCCGCCGTCGTCCGCGTCTGGCCGATCGCCACCCGGATGAAGCGCGTCTCGTCGACCACCGAGGGCGTGACGTAGAGGTCCGGCTGCGCGTCGATCGCGGCGGCGACCGCGTCGGTTGCGCCGTTGCCGGCGACGTGGCGCAGGCAGACCAGCGCGAACGACACCGGCGCGACGCGCTCCAGGCGGGGGTGAGCGTCGACGCGGCGACCGAGCTCCTGCGCCAGCGCGATGTGCTCGCGCAGATGCCCGCGCAGGCCCGCGGCGCCGTAGCTGCGCAGCACCCACCACAGCTTCAGCGCCCGGAAGCGGCGGCCCAGCGGCACGTGCCAGTCGCGGTAGTCGATGACCTCGCCGGAGTCGCTGGCGGCGTTGCGCAGGTAGGGCGGCAGGCTCGACAGCGCCGCGATCAGCGGGCCGCGATCGGCCACCCACAGAACGTTGCAGTCGAAGTTCGTAAACAGCCACTTGTGCGGGTTGAACGTGTAGCTGTCGGCGCGCTCGGCGCCCGCCTGGTGTGCGCGCTGCTCCTCGCAGAGCATCGCCGAGCCTGCCCACGCGGCGTCGACGTGGTGCCAGAGGCCGTGCTCGCGCGCGATGTCGCTGACGGCGGCGACGGGATCGACCGCACCGGTGCCGGTCGTGCCGACGGCGCTTGTGACGATCGTCGGCAGCAGGCCGGCGGCGCGGTCCTGCTCGACCGCGGTGCGCAGGGCGTCGGGGCGCAGCGCGAAGGCGTCGTCGACGCCGACGAGGCGAACGTGGGCGAACCCGGCCACGCGCGCGCCGCGCTCGACCGACGAATGCGCCTGCGACGAGCCGTAGGCGACGAGGCGGTCGATCGCCCCGCCGCCGCCGACGGCCCGCTCGCGGGCGACGACGTGCACGAGATGCGTCGAGTCCGAGGCGCTCATCTGGATGACGCCGCCACCAGGTCCGACCGCGGTCTTGAAATGCGGCGGCAGCCCGAGCAGGTCGACGAGCCAGTCGAGGACGTGCGCCTCGATCTCGGTCAGCGCGGGGCTGGTCGCCCACAGCATTCCCTGCGCGCCGAGACCCGCGGCGACGAGCTCGGCGAGGATCGACGGCGGCGAGGCGTTGGCCGGGAAGTAGGCAAACCAGCCGGGCGCCTGCCAGTGCGTGATCCCGGGCAGGACGATCTCGTCGAGGTCGCGCAGGAGCGCCGCGAACGGCTCGGGCTCCTCGGGCGCCGCCTCGGGCAGCCGCGCGCGGATCTCGCCCGGCTTCACCGTCGAGACGATCGGCAGCGCGCCGACGCGCTCCATGTACGCCGCGACCCACTCCACGACCTCGTGGCCGTGGCGGCGGAACTCGTCCGGCGTCATGTGGGGGTGGTCGGACACGCTTGCGCGTGCGGTCAGCGCGCGGTGCCGTTGAGCGACACCATGTCGCGCCGGAAGCCGGGTGCGCGGATGAGCTTGATCGGCTTGAGCGGCGATGTCGGCTCGACGTAGAACGCCACGCCGTCGCGCTCCTCGATCGCCGTGACGGCCGCCTCCTGGCGGCGCCACGCGAGCGCGCCGATGATCGCGAAGCCGCACGCGATGGCGGGGATCTGCGGAGCGATGAGGCCGAGGCCGAGCGCGATGACGGTCGACAGCAGCAGCGGCCACATCCGGTTGAGCAGCAGACTGCTGGGGCGCTGCTCGGGCAGCGAGGTCGTCGACTTCGCCGCGGCGAGCAGCCGGGCGATCGGCGAGTTGGTCTCGGCCCGCCGGCCGAGCCACATGCCGATCATCGACGCGATCACCCACCAGCCGATGATGAAGCCGACGAGCACGGTGTCGTCCTCGGCGCTCGCCCCCAGCACCGTGATCGTGGCCAGGACGGTCGCCGAGCCGCCACAGAGCAGGACCGCCGCACGGAGGAAGTCGACGAAGCGCATGTGCCGACCTCTACGTCGCCAGCGCCCGCAGCAGCTCGACGACGCCCGCGGGACCGTCGACGAGCAGGTCCGCACCCTCCTCGAGCGGCGCCGGCGTCTCGTCGGAGCGCACGCCGACGCAGACCGCCGTGCCGAGCTTG
>DASZDB010000078.1:0-3443 GCA_035942495.1 Solirubrobacteraceae bacterium | reverse complement strand
CCCTGCTCGCGCTCGGCGCGCAGGCCGTCGGTGAGCAGGGCGAGGTTCACGTAGCCGTCGCCGCGGCGCTCGGAGACCTCCTCGACGTGCGCGAGCTGGTCGGTGAGGACCTGCTTGGAGTCAAAGAGCAGGCGCCCGATGAGCGTCGACTTGCCGTCGTCGACCGAGCCGGCGGTGGCCAGGCGAAGCAGGTCTGCGGAGGCCAGGGACGCCATGTCTAGAAGTAGCCCGCCACCTTGCGGTCCTCCATCGCGGCCTCGGTGGCGCGGTCGTCGGCGCGCGTCTCGCCGCGCTCGGTGATCCGCGTCGCGGCGATCTCCGCCACAACCGAGCCCAGGTCGGCGGCGCTTGAGCGCACCGCGCCGGTGCAGCTCATGTCACCGACCGTGCGGTAGCGCACCGACGCGCTGAACGGCTGCTCGCCGTCGATGAGCTGCACGTGATCGGACATCGCGTAGAGCATCCCGTCGCGCGCGAAGACCTCACGGTCGTGCGCGAAGTAGATCGACGGCACCTCGAGCTGCTCGACCGCGAGGTACTCCCACACGTCCAGCTCCGTCCAGTTGGAGATCGGGAACACGCGCACGCTCTCGCCGCGGCGGATGCGCCCGTTGTAGATGTTCCACAGCTCCGGACGCTGGTTCTTCGGGTCCCAACCCCCGAAGTCATCGCGGAAGGAGAAGATCCGCTCCTTCGCGCGAGCGCGCTCCTCGTCGCGGCGCGCGCCGCCGAAGGCCGCGTCGAAGCCGTGCTCGTCGATCGCGTCCAAAAGCGTCGTCGTCTGCAGCCGGTTGCGCGACGCGCGCGGCCCCGTCTCCTCCGAAACGCGCCCCGCGTCGATCGACGCCTGCACCGACGCGACGATCAACCGCTCACCCAGCTGCGCGACGCGACGATCGCGAAACTCGATCACCTCGGGGAAGTTGTGGCCGGTGTCGACGTGCATCAGCGCAAACGGAAAGCGGCCGGGCCGAAACGCCTTCTCTGCCAGGCGCAGCAACACGATCGAGTCCTTGCCACCGCTGAAGAGCAGGACGGGCTTGGCCAGCTCTGCGGCGACCTCGCGCATCACATGGATCGCCTCGGACTCGAGCTCCTCGAGGTGCGTGAGTCGCCGCGTCATACGAGCGTCGCCCCGGGCCGCTCGGCCGGCGCCGCGGGCTCAGCGAGGTCGAGCGGCTCGGACGCCTCGATCGACGCCGCGGTGCCCGTCGCGTCCGTCGGCGCCACCGCGATCGCGCCGCGCGAGCGCTGCAGCCGCCAGGCACCGGCGCCGACGGCGAGCGGGAGGCCGATGAGGACGTAGGGCGGCACGTCGGCGCCGGCCTTGCTCAGCACGCCGAGCGCCGAGGCCAGCAGGACGCAGCCGAGGGCGGGCCGCAGCGCGTTCGCCGGCACCTTGTCGATGAGGTGCGCGCCCAGCCAGACGCCCGGCAGCGAGCCGATCAGGATCGTCCCCATCAGCAGGAAGTCGACGTTGCCGCTGGCGAAGTGCGCGATGCCGGCCGCCCACAGCAGGATCGCCGCGTGGAACACGTCGGTGCCGACGACGCGATGCGGCGTGAGCTGAAAGACGAGGATCAACGCCAGGCCGATGAGCGCGCCGCTGCCGACCGACGTGACGCCGAGGATGAGGCCGAGGACGGCGCCGATGACCACGGCGGACACCTTCGCGCGGGTGGTGCGCTCGACGCTGTGGCGCTCGCGCGCGACGAGCTTGGGCATGAACAGCGCCCGTCCGAGGATCGTGATCGCGACGATGATCAGCGCGATTGCGATCGACACGAGCAGGGTCGGCTCGAAGCTCTTGCCGTAGGCGCTGTGCAGGCGGTCGAGCAGCCAGACGCCGACGAGGGCGCCCGGCACGCTGCCGACCGCCAGCCACATCGAGACGCCGAGATCGACGGTGCCCTTGCGCCAGTGCCGCCAGCCGCCCAGCGTCTTGGTGACCGCACCGTAGGCGAGGTCGGTGCCGATCGCGACCACCGGGGGGACGCCCGCGAAGAGCACGAGCAGCGGCGTCATGAGCGACCCGCCGCCGATGCCTGTCAGCCCGATGAGGATGCCGACCCCGAGGCCGAAGACGATGATCAGCGGATCCATCAGGCGTGGAGCCCGCACTCGGACTTCTCGCTGTCCGCCCAGCGCCCGTCGCGCCCGTCGCCGGGCAGCGTGCAGCTCGCGCAGCCGATCGACGCGTAGCCCTCGTCGTGCAGCGGGTGGTACGGCAGCCCGCGCGCGTGGATGCGGTTCCAGAGGTCGCGCTCGGTCCACAGCGCCAGCGGGTTGTACTTCGGGATGCCGCCGCGCTTGGGATCCGCCTCGACGAGCTCGGTCGCCGCGCGCGTCGGCCCCTGCTCGCGGCGCAGCCCGGTGATCCACGCGTCCGCGTCCGACAGCGCCCGCTCCAACGCCGCCACCTTCGCTGATCCACAGCAGTGCTCCGGGCCGGTCCAGGCGGGGGTCCCGAGCGCGCACTCGACCTCGATCTCCACGCCGAAATGCGTCTCGAAGGCGCGCCACGGCGCCACCGTCTGGGCGAAGAGCACGCCGGTGTCGATCGTCACGACGCGAACGTGCGGCGCGAGCGCCCGCAGCTCGTCGAGGATCACCGACTCCTCCTTCTGAAAGGAGCACAGCAAGACGAGCCGCTCGTGGGCGGCGGCGCGCCGCAGGGTCTCGGTGAGAGAGCCGGCAACGTCGGTTGCCGATGCTAGACCGCGCACTCGCCCTCGCCGCGCGCGACCTTGAACGGCACGTCGCGGTTCCAGTCGATGAACGTCGTCATCGTCTCCAGGTTGAACTCGACGGGCATCGCGAGGTCACGGACCTTGTCCTCGAAGGCCTTCGTCCCGACCCGCGCGGTGAAGGCGTTGAACGCCTCGCCATCCTCGCGCTCGGCCTCGTACCAGCGCAGCCAGCGCTCGACGGCGTCGGGCACGCGCTTGGCCGGCAGGCGCACCTTCAGGCGCTGGCCGTAGACGATGTCGCCGCCCTCGAAGTTGCCTGCGACGTGCGCGACGTAGGCCGGGATCGTGTGCTCGCCGACCTTGATCGAGGCGCCGTAGAAGCCGATGTTCGCGATGTGATGCTGGCTGCAGCCGTTGGGGCAGCCGCTCATCTTGATGTGCAGCGCGCGGGTCAGCGGATCGCTGATCCGCATCGCCTCGAGGCGCTGCTGCAGCGCCGCGTTGAGCCCCATCGACGACGTGATGCCGAGCTTGCACGAGTCCGTGCCCGGGCAGGAGACCACGTCGGTGATCGTGTCCGGTCCGGCGTCGGCCAGGCCGATCTCGTCGAGCGCGCGCCAGACCTCGTACACCGTCTCGTTGCGCACCCAGCGCAGCAGGAAGTTCTGGTGCACGGTCGTGCGCATGAAGCCGCCGGTGTAGCGGCGCATGATCTCCCCGATGCCGCGCAGGTGTTCGGGCGTCAGGTCGCCG
>DASZDB010000077.1:0-3858 GCA_035942495.1 Solirubrobacteraceae bacterium | reverse complement strand
CGTCGGCCGGGACGGCGACTTCCTCGGCGGCGTGCTCGTGCCCGGCGTCGAGATCTCGCTCGCGGCGCTGACGGCGCGCGGCGCGAAGCTCCCGCAGATCGACCTGCTGCCGCCGCGCGCGGTCATCGGCAAGTCGACGGTCGACGCGATCCGCTCGGGCGTCACCTACGGCTTCGCGGGTGCGATCGACGGGATCCTGCGCCGCCTGCTCGACGAGCTCGGCGAGGACACCGACGTCATCGCCACGGGTGGCCTGGCGCGCACGATCGTGCCGTACACGGAGCTCATCGACGACGTCGACGACATGCTCACGCTCACGGGCTTGCGGCTGCTGTACGAGCGCAACTCGTAGCGGCGCGCCGTGCAGGCGCGGGGGCGAGCCGTGCGTGACGCCGCTGGGACTGCCGGCGCCGGTCGAACGGCACGATGAGGAAGTGAGCCGAAGGCCGGTGCGATGCGGTCGGGGCGCGCCGAGGGCGGATATCGCACTGGGCGCGCCCGCACCGCCGCGCCTACCATGAGCAGACCATGCCCGAGCGCACGCTCAACGACCCATGGCAGCTCGCGCACCTGCACGTCCCCAACCGCGTCGTGCTCGCCCCGCTGGCCGGCATCGGCAACTGGTTCGTGCGCCTGCAGGCCAAGCGCTACGGCGCAGGGATGGTCGTCTCGGAGATGGTTTCGAGCTTCGGCGTGCACCACGGCAACGAGAAGACGACGACCGAGATGCTGCGCATCGAGCCCGCCGAGCGGGCGGGCGGGCCGGTCGCGATCCAGCTCTTCGGCCAGGAGCCCGACGTCATGCGCTCCGCCGCCGCAACGATCGCGCGCGACACCGACGCGGACTTCATCGACCTCAACATGGGCTGCCCGGTGCCGAAGGTGTGCAAGACCGGGGCCGGCGCGGCGCTGATCGACGATCCCGACCTCGCGGTCGCGCTGGCGGCCGCCGCGCGAGAGGGCTCGGGCCTGCCGGTCACGGTGAAGATCCGCAGCGGCCGGCGCGTCGGCGACCGCAGCGGCTTCGACCTCGCCCACCGGCTCGTAGACGAGGCCGGCGTCGCGGCGATCGGGTTTCACCCGCGCTCGGCGCAGGTGCACCACAAGGGCTCGCCCGACCTCGAGCTCGCCCGCGAGCTCACCCGGACCTTACGCGCGCCGGTGATCCTCAGCGGCGGGATGAACGACCCGGAGTCGATCCTGCACGCGTTCGAGTACACCGGGTGCGAGGCCGTCATGCTCGCGCGCGGCGTGCTCGGCAACCCCTGGCTGTTCGCGCGGCTGCTTGGCACACGCGACGACGAGCCGACGACGACCGAGGTGCTCGCCGAGCTCGAGTGGGTCATGCAGCGCGCCGTCGAGCACATGGGAGAGCGCCGCGCGGGCCGCTACCTGCGCAAGTTCTATCCCTGGTACGTCGACCGCATCGGCGGTTCGAAGGCGCTGCAGGCGGCGCTCCAGGCGACGGACACGATCGACGAGGCCCGGGCGGTCCTCGCCGCGCTGAACGTCGTGACGATTGCCGCTTGACGCGGTGCTATCCTGCGGCGCGCCTGCGGACGAGTTCGCATGCGCCACCCGCCGCTGAGGCGGGTTTTGTCGTCCCTCGTCGCTATGCCAAAAGACGTCATCCTCACTGCCGACGGCCTCGAGAAGCTCAAAGCGGAGCTTGTCGTGCTCCAGGGCGACAAGCGCAAGGAGGTCGCGCAGCGCATCAAGGAGGCGCGCGAGTTCGGGGACATCACCGAGAACTCCGAGTACGACGACGCCAAGAACGAGCAGGCGATGCTCGAGGCGCGCATCGCGCAGGTCGAGGAGCGCCTGCGCTCGGCGACCGTCGTCGACGCCAAGGACGTCTCGACCGACGTCGTGCAGGTCGGCTCGGTCGTCAACGTCAAGGACGAGGACAGCGGCAAGACGCACAAGTTCACGATCGTCGGCTCGCCGGAGGCCAAGCCGCCCGAGCGCCTGTCGTATGAGTCACCCGTCGGCAAGGCGCTGCTGGGCCACAAGCGCAACGACGTCGTCGACGTCCCGCTGCCCAACGGCAAGAAGCTGCACTACAAGATCACGAAGATCGACGTCGGCCTGTAGCGCCCGGTCGCGCTGCGGGCGAATCACTACGCTGGTCGGCCATGGCTGACGAGCTGCTCGCCGTCAGGCGCGCGAAGCTCGAACGGCTGCGCGCCGACGGCATCGACCCCTTCCCGCACGAGTTCCCGGGCGTCCAGCCGACGGCGCAGGTGCTGGCCGCCCACGCAGATCTCGCCGACGGCGAGGAGACCGAGTCATCGCACCGCGTGGCCGGCCGGCTCGCCGCCCGCCGCGGCCAGGGCAAGATGGCGTTCCTGGACCTCGTCGACCGTTCCGGGCGCCTGCAGCTGCAGGCCCGCGCCGACGTGCTCGGGCCCGAGGCGCACGAGCGCCTGCTCACGCAGGTCGACCTCGGCGACATCATCGGCATCGACGGGACGGCGCTGCGCACGAAGCGCGGCGAGATCTCGCTGCGCATCGACACGTTCACCGTGCTCGCGAAATCACTGCGCCCGCCGCCCGAGAAGCACCACGGCCTGCAGGACGTCGAGACGCGCTACCGCCGCCGGGAGCTCGACCTCATGGCCAACCAGGACGCGCGCGAGCTGTTCATCGCCCGCGCGAAGACCGTCAGCGCCGTCCGGCGCTTCCTCGACGACGCCGGCTTCGTCGAGGTCGAGACGCCGGTCCTGCAGCCCCTCTACGGCGGCGCGCTCGCGCGGCCGTTCACGACGCACCACAACGCGCTGGACCGCACGCTGTACCTGCGGAGCGCCACGGAGCTGTACCTCAAGCGCTGCATCGTCGGCGGACTGGAGCGCGTCTACGAGCTCGGCAAGGACTTTCGCAACGAGGGTCTGTCGACGAAGCACAACCCCGAGTTCACGATGGTCGAGTTCTACGAGGCCTATGCCGATTACAACGACGTCGCCGATCGCCTCGAGACGCTCGTGCGCTCCGTCGCGCAGCAGGTCGGCTCCGTCGGCCCGATCGACTTCGGGTCCCCGTGGCGGCGCGTCACGCTGCGCGAGGCGATCCGGGACAAGAGCGGCGTCGACTTCCTCGAGCACCCCGACCGTGACGGCCTCGCGGCCGCGATCGGCGACCGCCTGCCGACGGACGAGCGCACGTGGCCGCAGCTCGTCGACGACCTCTTGAGCACGTTCGTCGAGCCCGACCTGCTGCAGCCGACCTTCGTCATGGACTATCCCGTCGCGCTGTCGCCGTTCGCCAAGGCGCACCGCTCGCAGCCCGGACTCGTCGAGCGTTGGGAGGCCTTCTGCGGCGGCGTGGAGATCGCCAATGCCTTCACCGAACTCAACGATCCCGACGAGCAGCGGGGCCGGTTTGAGTCCCAGGCGCGGCTCGCCGCCGCGGGCGACGAGGAGGCCGCGCCCTACGACGAGGTCTTCATCGAGGCGCTCGAGCACGGCATGCCCCCTACCGGAGGCGTCGGAATGGGTATAGACAGACTTGTCATGGCATTGCGCGACAGAGCATCCATCCGCGAAGTCGTCCTGTTTCCGGCGATGCGCGACGCATGAGTGCGCCGCACAACATTTGGGCACGTGGTGCGTTGGTAGACTGCCCCATTGCCCGCCTTTGTTCCCGACCCCTCATCCATTTCGTTTGCGGAGCCGAAAGGATGAACACAGTCGGGCAATTTGCCGTCCACAAGAACTTCATCCGGACCACGCATTGAACCGAGGCTAGAGGCCCCGCCCCAGCAGGAAGGATCAGCACAGTCATGTTCGAGCGATTCACAGAGCGAGCCCGTCAGGTGGTCGTTCTCGCGCAAGAAGAGGCGCGCACGCTCAAGCACAA
>DASZDB010000076.1:0-3151 GCA_035942495.1 Solirubrobacteraceae bacterium | reverse complement strand
GCGGTAGCGCAGGAAGTACTCGTCCTGCGCCTGGGCGAGCGGCGTGTGCGCCGGCATCGAGACGGGCTGGGCGTCCATGATGTCGGCGACGGTGATGCCGTCGATGCGCTCGGTGAACGCCGTCGAGGCGACGGCGGCGCGGGCGGACGTTGCGATGAACCAGCCGATGATCGCCAGCCACAGGCCGTCGACGAGGCTCCCGCGGGCGGCGAGGAAGATGCCGAGGCCGATCAGCAGGTACGCGAGCCACTCCCCGAGCCGGCCCGCGATCCGCGTCGCGCGGTTGCGGTCGCCGGTGATGCGCCACGCGATCGAGCGCGCGATCCGGCCGCCGTCGAGCGGGAACGCCGGGATCAGGTTGAAGACGAACAGGAAGGCGTTCATCGTCGCCAGGAAGCCCAGCAGCGCGAGCACCGGCGAGACCTCGGCGTCGCCCGCCAACCGCGCGACGTCGAGCGCGGCGCCGTTCTGCACGAGCGCGCTGAGCCCGATGAAGATGCCGACGAGGACGAGCGTGACGAGCGGCCCGGCGGCTGAGATTCGGAACTCCGCGCCCGCGGAGGTCGTGTCGCGCGACATCTTCGCGACGCCGCCGAAGAACCAGAGGTCGATGCCGCTGATCTGGATCCCCTCGCGACGCGCGACGAGCGCATGCCCGAGCTCGTGCATGACCAGCGAGACGAAGAACAGGAACACCGCGGCCACGGCCACGAAGTACGCCTCCGTGACGGAGCCGCCGAGCACGTCGCGAAAGTAGTTCGCTCCGAAGTAGATGAAGACGAACAGCACGACGAACCAGCTCGGGCTGGCGCCGATGCGGATGCCGAAGACGCGCAGGAGCTGGATCGACGAGCCGGTGCCGAGCATCGCGGGGATCTTGACAGGCGCGGCCGGCGGCCTGGCCGGGCGGCCGCGGCGCTCAGCCCGGCTGCGGCGTGTGGCGCGCGATGATCGCCTGCGTGTCGGCGCCCGGGGGCAGCGTGCCGTACTGCAGGCCGCCGTCGCCGGCCAGGCGCGACGCGCAGAACGCGTCGGCGACCGCGGGCGGGGCGTGGCGCACGAGCAGCGAGCCCTGCAGCGCGAGCGCCATGTGCTCGACGATGCGCCGTGCGCGGCTCTCGAGCGCGGCCGGATCGGCGAACTCCTCGCGCAGGCGCGCGGCGAACGCGTCGAGCCGGGCGTCGGCGCCCGCTGCCTCGCCGACCTCGTCGAGGTAGGCGTTCAGGACCTCCGGCGAGCGGCTGAGCGCGCGCAGGACGTCGAGTGCCATCACGCTGCCCGAGCCCTCCCAGATCGAGTTGAGCGGCATCTCGCGATACAGGCGCGGCATACCGGACTCCTCGACGTACCCGTTGCCGCCGAGGCACTCGAGCGCCTCGAACGCATGACCCGGGCCGCGCTTGCAGACCCAGTACTTGCCGATCGCGGTGGCGAGGCGCCGGAAGTGGCGTGCGTGGTGGTTGCCTGCGGCGGCGGACTCGTCGTACGCCCGCGCGAGGCGCATCGCCAGCACCGTCGCGGCCTCGGACTCGATGCACAGGTCGGCGAGCACGTTGCGCATGAGCGGCTGCTCGATGAGCCGCTTGCCGAACGCGCTGCGGTGGGCGGCGTGCCACGTCGCGTTGGCCACGCCCCAGCGCATTCCGGCGGCGGTGCCGATGACGCAGTCCAGGCGCGTGTGGCCGACCATCTCGATGATCGTCGGCACGCCGCGGCCGGGCTCGCCGACGAGCTGCGCCCAGGCGTCGTGCAGCTCGATCTCGCTCGAGGCGTTGGAGCGGTTGCCCAGCTTGTCCTTGAGGCGCTGGATGTGGAAGGCGTTGCGCGTGCCGTCGGGCAGGATGCGCGGCAGGGCGAAGCAGCCCAGGCCCTCGTCGGTCTGGGCGAGGACGAGGAACAGGTCGCACATCGGCGCCGAGCAGAACCACTTGTGGCCGGTCAGCGCGTACTCGCCGCCCGCCCCGCCGCCGTTCAGCGGCTCGGCGACGGTGGTGTTGGCGCGCACGTCCGAGCCGCCCTGCTTCTCGGTCATCGCCATCCCGCACAGCGCGCTGGCCTTCCCGGCACGTAGCGCGGGGTCGTACGTGCGGACGGTCAGCCGCGGCTCCCACTCGGCGGCGATCTGCGGCTGCGCGCGCAGCGCCGGCACGGCCGCGAACGTCATCGTGATCGGGCAGGCGAAGCCGCCCTCGGCCTGGACCGCCGTGAGGTACAGCGCCGTGCGGGCGGCGTGGGCGCCGGGCTGCGACGAGGTCCACGGCAGCGAGTGCAGCTCATGCCGCACCCCGAGCGCCATGAGGTCATGCCAGGCGCGATGGAACTCGACCTCGTCGATGCGATGGCCGTAGCGGTCGAAGGCCTTGAGCTTCGGCGGGTGCTCATTGGCCTCGAAGCCCCAGCCGATCGGCTCGGCGCCCCACGCCGCGCCCACCTCGACAGCCCGCTCGCGCGCCCAGCCGGCGCCCTCGCGCTCCAGCGCCTCGACGAGCGCCACGTTGTCGGTGAAGAGGTTGCGCCCCTCCAGCGGCGGCGGTTGGTTGGCGACCTCGTGGGTCTGAAACGGCGCGGCGGGCTCGCGCAGCTCGTGGGCCATGCCTGCAGTCAAGCACCCTCGCCGGTACGGCACGATCAGGCCCCGCCGGATCGCGTAGCGCGTCAGCCCGACTCGGTCGTTGAGCCCGAGCTTCTCGAGCACGTTCGTGCGGTGACGGTCGACGGTCTTCTGGCTGATGTACAGGGTCCTAAGCGATCTGCTTGGCGCGCAGGCTCTCAGCGATCAGCCTGACGATCTCCGACTCGCGCGGCGTCAGTGGGTCCTCCGAAAACGACGACGTCGTCAACGCGCTGCAGGGCAACGACTGCCTGCACGACGGTGACGGCTTCGACGGGATCCATGGCGGATCCGGGACCGACACGGTCTTCGGCGAGGGCGGCCCCGACGACCTGAGCGGTGGCGCCGACGACGACCGCGTTCTCGGTGGCGCGGGCTTCGACTTCCTGTCGGGCGGGCTGGGAGACGACGCGCTGTTCGGCGAGGCCGGTCGCGATGACATCAACGGCGGCCGCGGCAACGACAACCTTGACGGCGGCGACGGACGCAACCGCTATTCGGGTGGCGCCGGCACCGACGTCATCGACGCGGCCAACGGCA
>DASZDB010000075.1:0-9029 GCA_035942495.1 Solirubrobacteraceae bacterium | reverse complement strand
ACCTGGCTCGCCGTCGCCGCGGCCGGCGAGGCGGCCGAGCTGCGCGCCGCCGGCGTCGACGTGCCGATCCTCGTCATGGGTGCGCTGTCGCCGTCCGAGCTCGACGTCGCGCTCGGCGCCGGCGCCGACGTCGTGGCCTGGGAAGAGGCGTTCGTCGCGGCCGTCGCCGCGCGCGGCGGCGGCGCGGTGCACGTCAAGCTCGACACCGGCATGGGCCGCCTCGGCACGCGCGACCCGGCGGCCGCGACGCGCGTCGCCCAGGCGGCACACGCGACGGAGGGCGTGCGGCTGGCCGGCGCCATGACGCACTTCGCGACCGCCGACGAGCGCGGCGACGCGTTCTTCGCCGAGCAGCTCGCGCGGTTCGCCGCATGGGCGCCGCCGCTGAAGGCGGACCATCCCTCGATCGTCCTGCACGCGGCGAACAGCGCGGGCACCCTGCGCGAGCCCGCCGCGCACTTCGACATGGTGCGCGCGGGCGTCGCGCTCTACGGCCTCGATCCGTTCGGCGAGGACGCCGCGGCGCGCGAGCTCGAACCCGCGCTCGAGCTGCACTCCTACGTCTCGGCGGTCAAGCCGATCGCGCCCGGCGAGAGCGCGGGCTACGGGCGGCGCTTCATCGCCACGACGCCGACCCACACCGCCACGCTGCCGATCGGGTACGGCGACGGTGTGCGGCGCGCGCTGACGAACAACCTCGACGTGCTCGTGCGCGGCGTGCGGCGCCCGCTCGTCGGGACGGTCAGCATGGACAACATCACGCTCGACGTCGGCTGCCCGCCCGCGGCCGCCGTCGGCGAGCGCGCGGTGCTGATCGGCGCCCAGGGCGAGGAACGGATCTCGGCCGAGGAGATCGCCCGGCGCCTGGAGACGATCAACTACGAGGTGACCTGCGGGCTGCTCGCGCGGGTCCCGCGCGTGCATCACCACGACGGCGAGCCGGCGTGAGGCGGGGCGCACGCAACACGCGCGCGTGCGGGAGCCACCCGCGATGAGCAACGCGCGCACGCTGATCGCCGAGGCGCTGCGCGGGCGCCGCGCCTGGCTCGTCGGCGGCGCCGTCCGCGACGCCATCCTCGGCCGCGCGACCGACGACCTCGACGTCGCCGTCGAGGGCGACGCCGGCGCCGCGGCCCGCGCGCTGGCCAAGGTGGCGCGCGGGCCCGTGTTCGAGCTGTCCGACGAGTTCGGGTCCTGGCGCGTGATCGCGCCCGACCGGACCTGGCAGGCCGACCTCAGCCCGCTGCGCGGCGGCTCGCTCGAAGCCGACCTCGCCCTGCGCGACTTCACGGTCAACGCGATCGCCGAGCCGCTGGAGGGCGGCCCCCGCATCGACCCGCACGACGGCGCGCAGGACCTCGCCGCCGGCCGGCTGCGCTCGGTCAGCCCGCAGTCCTTCGTCGACGACCCGCTGCGCGTCGTGCGGCTCGTGCGCCTGGCGGCCGAGCTCGAGCTCGAGACCGACCCCGCGACGGCTGCGCTGGCGCGCAGGAGCGCGCCGGGCGCCGCCAGGGTCGCCCAGGAGCGAGTCTTCGCCGAGCTCAAGCGAATCGTGAACGGCGACGGCGTCATCGGGTCGCTCGCGCTCATGGACGACCTCGGGCTGACGGCGGCGATCCTGCCCGAGCTGCACGCCCTGCACGGCGTCGATCAGAACCGCTACCACCACGCAGACGTGTACGCGCACACCGTCGAGGTGCTCGAGCAGGCGGTCGCCCTGCAGGCCGACCCCGGCGCCGTCTTCGGCGAGCCGCCGGCAGACGCAGTCCGGGCCGTGCTCGCCGCGCCGCTCGCCGAGGACGTCGACCGCGGCTTCGGGCTGCGCATGGGCGCGCTGCTGCACGACGTCGCCAAGCCGGTGACGCTCGCGCGCCGCGACGACGGCTCGCCGACGTTCGTCGGCCACGACAGCGCCGGCGCCGAGCTGTCGCGCGAGATCCTCACGCGGCTGCGCGCCGGTGAGAAGCTCAAGACGCACGTCGCGGCGCTCGCGCGCCACCATCTGCGCCTCGGGTTCCTCGTCCACGAGCGCCCGCTCGGGCGCCGCGCGCTGTATCGCTACCTGCGGACGACCGAGCCCGTCGAGGTCGACGTGACGCTGCTGTCGGTCGCCGATCGCCTCGCCACGCGCGGGCGCAAGGCGCAGGAGTCGATCGCCAAGCACCTCGAGCTCGCGCGCGAGGTGCTGCCCGCGGCGCTGAGCTGGCGCGCGCACGGCCGCCGTGCGCCGCTCGTCCGCGGCGACGTGCTGGCCGCCGAGCTGGGGCTCGGCGATCCCCGCGAGTTGGGCCGGCTGCTGGCCGAGATCGACGAGGCCCGCTTCGCCGGCGAGATCGCGACGCGCGAGGACGCGCTGGCGCTCGCGGCGCGCCTGCTCGCGCGGGCGCCCGGCAGCGGCGGATAGGCTTCGATCGCGATGACCTCCGCCCGCGATCCCGACTGCCTGTTCTGCAAGATCGTCGCCGGCGAGATCCCGGCCACGATCATCGCCGAGGAGGAGCGCACGATCGCCTTCATGGACATCAATCCGGCGACCCGCGGGCACGCGCTCGTGATCCCGCGGGCCCACGCCCGCGACGTGCACGAGATCGACACGGAGGACCTCAAGGCCGTCGCGGCGACCGCGCAGGTGGTCGCCGGCCGGCTCGTCGAGCGCCTCGGCGCGGCCGGCGTCAACCTCCTGAACTCCAACGGCACCGCGGCCTGGCAGACGGTCTTTCACTTCCACATGCACGTCATCCCGCGCTACGCGGGCGACCCGCTGCGGCTCCCGTGGCAGCCCGCGCAGGGCGACATGCAGGACATCGCCGCCGCGGGGGCAGAGCTCAAGCAGTAGCGCCTACGCGGGCGCACGTACGGTTGCGCGTTGGTCTCAGGGCGCTCTCTGCGTCATATTTGATGAATGGCGGCTGATCGACGGCGGGGAACGGGCGCGTGGCGGGTGCTCACGGCGAGCGCCTGCGTCGCGGCGATTGCCGCCGTCGCGGTCTCCGCCGCACCGGCCGCGACATCCAAGACGGCGGTCATCATCGACGCGCGCGGCGACGTCACCGGGCCGCTGGATCTGAGGCGCGTCTCGCTGCAGCGCGCCTCCGACGGGCGCCTGCGCGCGGCGCTGTCCTTCACCGACACGCTGACGCCGAAGGCGCTGCTGGCGGGCTCGGGCCCGCCGGGCTCGGCCTGCATCCGCATGTGGACCGCCGAGGACGCCGACCCGGCGTCGATGCGGCCCGACCGCCTGGCCTGCGTGACCGCGCGGTCTGAGAACGAGTTTCGCGGCGGCGTCTACGACGCGACCGGGGCCGGACTGCCCCAGCGCGTCGCGGGCGCGTCGGTGAAGATCACGGCGAGCCGAACCAGCATCGTCCTGCGCTTCACCCAGACCTCGATCGGGCGCCCGGCCCGGTTGCGCTTCGCCGTGGAGTCCACGCGGCCGGGCTGCGCGCGCGCGGCCTGCATCGACACGGTGCCGGTCGGCGGCCGCGCGCGGATGTTCCGCCTGCGGTAGGCCGCGTCGGCCTGGCCCGCGAGCTTCTCGGTCCCGGGTACGCAACAAACGGCCGGAAGCTCGTGTTGAATGGGGACATGACCCGCCAACGAGTCCTCTCAAGCTCAGCCGCGCTTGCAGCCTTCGCCGCGCTGGCGCTTCCGGCGGGCGCACCCGCCGCGATCACCGAACTTGGCCAGCTTCCCGGCGGCGTCCTCGGCGTCTGCCCCCTCGATTGCCAGGCCGTCAGCCGCACGACGGGCTACCAGGCGAAGGTCGGACCCGACCGCGCGCTCTACCAGGCTCCCGCGGACGGGCGGATCGTCGCGTGGAGCATGGCGCTCGGCAACCCGGGACCCAAGCAGACGGCGTTCTTCGCCGAGCGCCTCGGGGGCGAGTCGCAGGCGGCGATCGTCGTCCTCGGCGCCGAGAAGAAGCTCGTGCGCCGCGTCGTCGCCAAGGGGCCGCTGCAGAAGCTCACCGACTTCTTCGGCCAGGTCGCGCAGTTCCCGCTCACGCAGACGCTGCCGATCAAGAAGGGCCAGTACGTCGGGCTGTCCGTGCCGTCGTGGGCGCCCGCGCTGCAGCTCTCCCTGGGCTCGGACACGTCGTGGCGGGCCAGCCGCCCGAAAGACTCCTGCAACGACACGTCGACGCAGTTCGCGCTCGTCGGCTCGCGCCGCGCCACGCCGTTCGGGTGCCTGTACAAGACCGCCCGTCTGACCTACAGCGCGACGTTCATCCCGACGCCGACATCCTCCAGGCGCTCCAGGTAGCGCGGCCCCGGGCGTCGAGCGCCGCGCGCTCGCGCCTGGCCGCCGTCGCTCAGCAGGCGCCCGGGTTCTCCGCGCAGAAGCTCTCGAACTCGCCGCCGCCGGCCTGCGCGCCGCCGGTCGTCGACTGACCGGTCTGCGGCGCCTGACCGCCGGTCTGCGGCGATCCGGTCGCCGGGGGCGGCGGAGGGGCGGCCGGGGGAGTCACCGCGGGTGGCGTGACGCCGCCCTGCGGGCTGGCGGCGGTCGTCGCGGTGGTCGTCGTCGCCGTCGTGTCCGTCGTCGCCGCGTCGTCCGGCCGGGCCTCCGTGGTGCCCGTCGGAATCGTCAGGTCCGGCGACGTCTTGGGCACCTTCGTCGACAGCTCCTCGTCCGATCCGCACGCGCTCACGCCGCCGCAGGATGCGAGGACGGCGAGCAGGGCGAGGGGACGCTGACGGCGCATCGCCGGGAGCTTCAGCTGACCGGATCCATGCGCCGGCCGCAGTGCGGACAGTCGTTGAGGTCGCGCTGGGCGAGCTGATCGCACCACGGGCAGAACCGCAGGTTCTCGACGGCCCACGGGAGCCGGGACTTGGAGGGCGCGAGCGGTAGCACCTTGCCGACGATCTCGAGCGGCTCGCCCGTTTCACGGTCGACATAGACACGACCCGGCTCCGCCTCGCGGATGATCTCGCGACCAGATTCTGGCGCGCGCATCCGGTAGCGCTGAGCGGCTGACACGGCGCGAACCCTAGCAAGACACCTCGCGGAAACCTGCCGCGCGAGGCGCACGGCCGCCGGGCGATAACGCCGATCGGGGAGCGCCACACCGTCCGGGCCGCATGACTAGACTCCCGCGCTCGCATGACCCCTACACCCTTCAGAACACGCCTTCTGGGCGTCGCCGCGTGCGCCGTCCTCGCGGGCGGCCTGAGCGCCTGCGAGAGCGACAACGTCGCGGCGAACGCCGACCTCGTCGCCGGCAAGAAGGCCTTCGCGCAGAAGTGCGCGGCCTGCCACGTGCTCGCGCGGGCCAACGCCACCGGCGTGCAGGGGCCGAACCTCGACGAGGCGTTCCGCCAGTCCCTGCGCGACGGCTTCGGCCGCGACACGATCCACGGCGTCGTCGAGGACCAGATCCTCTACCCGGCGGAGGTGCCGGAGGACAGCCCGGCGTACATGCCGGCCAAGCTTGTCACGGGCAAGCTCGCCAAGGACGTGGCCTCGTACGTCGCAGCGGTCGCGGCGCGGCCTGGCAAGGACGAGGGCAAGCTTGCCACCGCGGTCGGGCCCGCGGGCGGCGGAAAGCCGGTCGCGGCGAAGAACGGCAAGCTCTCGATCCCGGCCGACCCCAACGGCCAGCTGGCGTACGTCACCAAGCAGGCCACCGCCCCCCCGGGCCCGCTGCAGATCGACTCGAAGAACCCGTCCTCGGTCCCGCATGACATCGCGATCGAGGGCGGCGGCCTGAACGAGAAGGGCGAGACGGTGCAGAACGGCGGCACGTCGACGGTCAAGGCGACGGTCAAGAAGGGCGAGTACGCGTTCTACTGCACGGTCGCCGGGCATCGCGAGGGCGGCATGGAGGGGACGCTCACCGTCAAGTAGGCGGGCGTCTGGCGCGTTCTGCGCTGACGCGCCGCGTCGGTTGGGGTGTCGGCGAACGGCATCTCCGACGAGGGTGAGTTTGCCTGGCGGCGGCGTGCGCCCGGGTTCCGGCGTGGTCGTGGCGCGCCGAGTGCGGATATCGCACCGGGTGCGCCACCACCGTCTGCCGTGGCAGGGGTGCGTCGAATTACTCCCGCATAGCGAGGCTAAATCGACACCCCCGCTAACGCCGGCCCTGGCCGGCCGGCCGCTACCAAGCAGGCTCACACCCTCAGGGAGGTCGTTCGCCGACACCGCCGGCGACCTGAACCCAGCGAGTCAGGCGGGCCCGGATCCCCGCGCAGCGCCCGCGACTAGAAGATCGCCTTCAGGACCAGCGAGAGCAGCACGACGACCACGGCCACCGCCAAAACGCGCAGCAGCAGCGAGAACGCGGCGTCCTCGGATTCCCACGGCCGGCGCATGGCGGCGCGCTGCTAGATGATGTAGATCGTCGTGTACACGACGATCCACATGACGTCGACGAAATGCCAGTAGATGCCGGGGATCTCGACGCCGTGGTGGCTCTCGGGCGAGAAGTGTCCGCGGAACGCCCGGACGGTGACGAAGATGAGCAGCGTGAGGCCGATCGCGACGTGCGCACCGTGCAGACCGGTCAGGCCGTAGAAGATCGTGCCCTGGGCATGATCCTGCGGCGAGAAGCCGATGTGGACGTACTCGTTGATCTGGATGGCCAGGAACGTCGCGCCCAGCAGCGAGGTCAGCAGCATGCCGGCCTTCAGCCCGAAGCGGTTGTTGTTCTTGATCGAGAGCTGCGCCCAGTGCATCGTCAGCGACGAGCTGAGCAGGATCGCCGTGTTCATGCCGGCGATGGCGACCGGCAGCTCGTAGCCGTCGAAGGGGAACCACCGGTGGCCCTCCGCCACGAGGCGGATGAAGAAGTACGCCGTGAAGAAGGCGCCGAAGACCATGATCTCCGAGATGATGAAAAGCAGCATCCCGAGGACCTCGTGGGAGACCCGCGAGCTGCGGTTCGCCGGCGGCGGGCCGTGGTGGCCGTGGTCGTCGTCGTGGTGGTCGAGCGCGATGCCCGCGCTGATCCCGGCAGCCTCCATCAGCGACCCCTCCCTCGCCGGAAGGGCTCCGCGCGCAAGAGGCGATTCACGAGCTCGACACCTTCGCGGGCTCGTCGCCCGGCTGCTCGCCGGCCTGTTCGGCGACGATGTGCTCGACCTCGATGTTCGATGCCTTGCGCAGGCGCGTGATGAGATCGGCCCGCAGCCAGCCCGACCGCGTGACCGGAAGCGTCGAGACGATGATCCGCGACACCTTGTAGAACTGCAGCGCGTTCATCGTGGCGGTGTAGGGGTCCGGATCGCCGACCATGCCGGCGACGAGCAGCCCCTCCCGGCGCATCTTGTCCAGCGTGTTGCCCAGGCGCGCGCGCGCCACGGCGGCCGAGCGGCCGTCGCCGCCCGCCTGCAGCGGCACGACGACGATGAAGAGCATGTCCTCGTGCTCGGCCGCCAGCTCCTTCATGCGCGCGCGCAGGTCACCGCGGCCGGCCGTCACGTTGGCGACGACGAGCGTCACCTGGAAGGGCAGCCCCTCCGCGCTCAGGTCCGAGACGACGTGCGTGACCGCCACCCCCGACGCGTCCTGGATGCGCTCGATCAGATCGCGGCGCAGCCACCCCGACGAGGACTGCGGCAGCGTCGAGATGATGACCTCGTCGGGCTTGTACTCGTCGATCGCGTCGAGCGTCGCCGTGTACGGATCCTCGTCGCCGAGCTCGCCGCTGGCGACGACGTCCTCGCCGCGCAGATAGGAGAGCGTGAGGTCCAGGCGCACCTGCGCCGATTCGCGCACGGCGTCGTCGTAGATGACGTAGCCCGAACGCGGACGCGTCATCGGCACGACAAGCGTGAAGCTCGTGTCGGGCTCCTTGGCGCGCTCCTTGACGAGCTCGAGCAGCGACGCGCCGCCGATCGTCTGGTTGGCGACGACGAGGATGTGCTTCGACATCGTGGGCTACCTCTCGTCCTCGGAGGATGAGCCCGAGCCGTGGCCCGCCCCGGAAGCGGTCGCTCCGGCCGGCTGCGGAACCTCGGCGCCCTTCAGCACACCGTGCACCGCGCCGGGGACGCCGTACTCGTACGGGCCGCCCACGACGGTCGGGATCGCGTCGAAGTTGAAGATCGGGGGCGGCGAGCTCACCTGCCACTCGAGCGTGAGCGCGCGCCACGGGTTGGATTCCGCGCGCGGGCCGCCGCGCCAGGAGGCGATCATGTTGTACGCGAAGACGAGGGCGCTGAGGCCGAGGAACATGCTCATGATCGTGATCGCGAGGTTCCAGCCGGCCCACTGCTCGGCGTAGTCGGCGACGCGGCGCGGCATGCCCTGGATGCCGATGAGGTGCATCGGGGCGAACGTCGCGTTGAAGAAGATGAACGTCGTCCAGAAGTGCAGCTTGCCGAGGCGCTCGTCGTACATCCGGCCCGTCATCTTCGGGAACCAGTAGTAGACGCCGGCGAAGATCGTCAGCAGCGATCCGCCGAACAGCACGTAGTGGATGTGAGCGACGATGAAGTACGTGTCGCTGACATGGATCGTCACCGGGATGATCGCCAGCAGCACGCCTGAGATCCCGCCCAGCGTGAACATCGTGATGAAGCCCAGGGCGAACAGCATCGGCGTGTCCATGTGCAGCACGCCGCGCCACAGCGTCGCCAGCCAGGAGAAGACCTTGATGCCGGTCGGTACCGCGATGATCGCGGTCGTGATCATCATCGGGATGCGGATCCAGTCCTGCATGCCCGACACGAACATGTGGTGCGCCCAGACGGTGAAGCCGAGCACGACGATCGCCAACAGCGAGAACGCCATCATCCGGTAGCCGAAGATCGGCTTTCGGGACTTCACGGCGATGATCTCGGAGATGATCCCGAACCCGGGCAACATCATGATGTAGACCGCCGGGTGCGAGTAGAACCAGAAGATGTGCTGGTACATCAGCACGTCGCCGCCGCCCGCGGGTTCGAAGAAGTTGAAGCCCAGCGAGCGGTCGAAGAAGACCATGAACTGCGAGACGGCGATGAACGGCGTCGCGATGACGACGAGCAGCGACGTCGAGAAGTTCGCCCACACGAGCAGCGGCATCCGGAAGAAGCTCATCCCGG
>DASZDB010000074.1:0-1955 GCA_035942495.1 Solirubrobacteraceae bacterium | reverse complement strand
GCGCAGCGCCTTGGGCACGTTCCAGGAGATCAGCGGCAGCCGGGCGAACGCCATCGGCGACAGCAGCCGGCGCTTCATCGCGCCGACGATCTTCTGCTGGCGCCGCGCGCGGGTCAGGTCGTCCTCGTTCTTGTTGCAGTCGTTCTTGCGCGTGCGCGCCAGCGCCAGCGCCTGCTTGCCGTCGATGTGCGACTTGCCCGCGGGCAAGCGCAGCGTGTAGCCGCCGTTCTTGAAGCCGCCGTTGATCCGCGAGACGACGCAGCCGCCGCGGTACGTGATGCCGCCCATCGCGTCGATGAGCGCCGGGAAGTCCTCGAAGCTCACGATCATCAGGTGGTTGATGTCGATCCCGGTGTAGTTCTCGATCGTCTGCACCGCCAGCGCCGCGCCGCCGATCGAGTACGCGGCGTTGATCCGCTGGCGCCCCGCGCCCGGGATGTCGACGACGGTGTCGCGGGCGATCCCCATTCGGCTGTTGGCGCCGCCGCCGATTCGGATGAGCAGGATCGAGTCCGAGCGCCCGTTGCCGGTCGTCTGCGCGCCGGGCTCGGCGTTCTCCCGCGTGCGCACGTCTGAGCCCAGGACGAGGATGTTGTTCGCCGCGGCCGCCGGATAGCCGGCGCCGCCGAGCAGGTGATTGGCGTCGGAGACCTTGCCCTGCTGGACCTGCGCGCTGACGAGGAACACGAGCGCGGAGATCGCGATCCAGCCGACGATCGCCGTGAGCACCCAGCGGATGACGCGGCCGCGGGTGAAGCGCTTGCGCGCCGGCCCGGCCGCCGACTTCGGGATGAGCCCGCGGCCGCGCTTGCGCTCGGGCTCGGCGCCGGGTTGGGCCGGCTGCTGCGGCCGGCCCCCCGCGTCGGCCCGCAGGCGGGCGAGCTCGTCGCGATCGCCGCCTGCGCGCCTGCGAAACAGCGGCTTGCGCGAGCGGTAGACGCGGTACTCGGGCGCCCCCTCGGGCTCCGCGCCTGGATCACCCGATCCTCGCGGCGAATCCCCGCCGCCGATCACGGCCCAGCACCGATCGGCGGCTTTCGAAGAAGTCGCCCTGCGGTGCGCCGCCGATCGATCCTGGGCCGCGCCGGCGACAGGGATTCATCCACGATCATCGGGTGATCCAGGCTTTCGGGCAGCGGCATGAAGCCCTGTATGGTGGCCGATCGTGGCGACCGGCTGTGTGATCGGGGTCGACCTCGGTGGCACGAAGCTCCTGGCCGGCGCGGTGGATCCGGCGTTGAACGTGCACCACCGTGCCACGCGGCCGGCGCGCGCCGCCGACCACAACGCCGTGCTCGACACCGTCGTCTCGGCGGTCGGCGAGGTGCGCGATGCGATCGAGGGCGCGTCGGGCGCCGTCGACGCCGTCGGACTCGGGATCCCGGCCCTGATCGACACGGCGCGCGGTCTTGCGGTCATGTCGACGCACCTGCCGCTTGCGGGCGTCCCGTTTCGCGACCTCATCGCCGAACGCATCGGGCTGCCGGTCTTCGTCGACAACGACGCGAATGCCGCGATGCTGGCCGAGTGGCGCTTCGGCGCGGCGCAGGGGGTGACCGATGCGGTGCTGCTGACGATCGGCACCGGCATCGGCGGCGGGCTCGTCGTCGGGGGTTCCCTGCAGCGCGGCAGCCAGGGCGCGGGCGCCGAGCTCGGTCACATGGTCGTCCAGGCCGACGGCCCGCGGTGCAACGGCAACTGCCCCAACCGCGGCTGTCTGGAGGCCGTCTGTTCGGGCACGGCGCTGGCGCGCGAGGCGCGGCGCCTCGCCGAGGAGCGCCCGCGTTCGGGGCTTGGCGAGGCCCTCGCCGCCGGGCGCGAGATCTCGGGGCCGCTCGTGACCGACCTCGCGCACGACGGCGACGAGGCCGCGATCGAGGCGGTGGCGGTGATCGGGCGCTGGCTCGGCGTCGGCGTGACGAACCTCGTGAACATGCTCAACCCCGACGTCGTCG
>DASZDB010000073.1:0-3562 GCA_035942495.1 Solirubrobacteraceae bacterium | reverse complement strand
GCAGGAGCCGGACGAGCTCGTTGCGCTGGCGCTCGGACAGCCCGCCGATCGTCTTGCTCGGCGAGATGCGGCACTGCGTGAGGACCTTGTTGACCTTGACGCGCCCGTACTTCGGCACCGCGAGCAGCATGTCGAAGACCTTCGCGGTCATGATGTACTCGGGCGGCTCGAGCAGCAGCGTGTGGATCGAGCAGCGGCCGGCCTTGAGGTCCTTCTTGAGCTTTGCGCGCCGGGTGCGGACGTCGTTGGCGCGGTTGAGCGCGTCGAGACGCTGCGTGAGCGAGCGTTCTGGCGCCGCCGATTGCTTCGTGGCGGTGTTCTGTGACGGCGGCATCGACCCGGGCGATACTTGCATCTTCACAACTGCGCCGCAAGCACATTCATGACGAATTGCCGCAATTCAGTTCGACCTCAGGTTGAGGTTCAGACAGATTCACGGTAGTCGAACCTGATCCCGCAATTTGCAGGGATTTCAGCTCTGCGGCGATGCGCGCTCCCGCGCAGGGATCGCGAAAGTTCTCGGTGCCGACGGCCACGAGAACCGCTCCCACCGAAAGCAGGTCGTTTGCATGGATTCCGCGTGCCACACCCCCCATTCCGACCACCGGCACCTGTACCCGAAGGGCAACCGAGGAAACCTGTGCGAGCGCGACGCAGCGAATCGCCGGACCGGACATCCCACCCGTGCGTCCACCGAGCCACGGGGCGCCCGAATTCGGGTCGAGGGCCATCGCGCGCAGGGTGTTGACGAGCGACACAGCGTCGGCCCCCGCGGCCTCGGCGGCGGCCGCGACCGCGCCGACGTCGGCGGTGTTCGGCGTGAGCTTGACGATCAGCGGCTTGCGCGTCAGCGGGCGCACCGCCCGCACGAGCGAGGCGAGCGACGCGGGATCGGCCCCGATGTCCAGCCCGGTCTTGACGTTCGGGCAGGACACGTTGAGCTCGATCGCGCCGACCTCGGCACGCGCGTCGACGGCCTCGACGAGCCGCGCGACCTCCGCCTCCGTGGAGCCCATGACGTTCGTGATGAGCGGCACCGGCAGCTGCGCGAGCCGCGGCAGGTCGTGCTCGAGGTAGCCGGCCAGGCCGCGGTTGGGCAGCCCGATCGAGTTGATCATCCCCGCCTGCGCCTCCCACAGCCGCGGCGGCGGGTTACCGGCGCGCGGCGCCAGCGTGATCGTCTTGGACACGAAGGCGCTGAACGGGAAGCGCTCGAGCAGCTCGTCGCCGAACGCCCGCCGCGCGGCGATCGCATCGAACGTGCCCGAGCCGTTGATGATCGGGTGCGCCAGGCGCAGGCCGCAGAAGTCGACGCTCATGCGTGCAGCGGCACGGCGTCGAGCCGATCGGCGTCAAGCACCGGGCCGTCGACGCAGAGGCGTATGTATCCACCTGCGGCGAGCGGCACGACACAGCCGTAGCAGGCGCCGAAGCCGCAGGCCATGCCGGCTTCCAGGGCGAGCTGCGCGGGCACGTCGCGGGCCGCGCACAGCGCGCGCACCGCCTCGAGCATGCCGGGCGGCCCGCAGGCGTAGACGACAACATGATCGTCGTCGTCGAGCGCGGTCGCGAGCAGGTCCGTGACGAGGCCGTGGTGGCCGACGGAGCCGTCGTCGGTGGCGACGCTGACGTCGCCGGCCGTCATGAGCTCCGCGCCGACCGCATGGTGCGCGTCGCGAAAGCCGAGCACCGCGCTCACCGCAGCGCCGTCGGCCGCCAAGGCGTGCGCCCACGCCGACAGCGGCGGCACCCCGACACCGCCACCGGCGAGCAGCGCACGGCGGGCGGGCGGGCCCGGGTCAGGCGCCCGGAAGCCCTCGCCGAACGGGCCCGTCAGCCACAGCTCGTCGCCGTCGGTGAGCTGCGCGAGGCGGTGGGTGCCCGGCCCGACGTCCTCGAGCATGAAGCTCAGCTGGCCGTCGGCGGCGCGCAGGTAGGAGAACGCCCGCGGCAGGTAGGGCCGCTCGTCGTGTCCCGCGCCCCAGCCCTCGGCCGCCGCCAGCATGTAGAACTGGCCCGGCTGCGGCGCCGGCGCACCCGGATCGGCGACGTGCACGACCCGGTAGGCGCCGACGTCATCGGCGCCGGCCACGCGCGCGCGCCGACGCCCCAGCGGCGCGAGCGTCCTCATCCGACCTGCAGGCGGTCGCGGTGCAGCTCCTGCAGCGACAGCACAGCCGGCTCGCGGTTGCGCGCCGACGAGATCGCGCGCGCCGCGGCGTGCGCGCCGGACAGCGTCGTGATGCAGGGAATCGCGCGGGCGATCGCCGCGCGCCGGATCTCCCAGCCGTCGGCGCGCGCGCCCGAGCCGGTCGGCGTGTTGATGACGAGGTCGATCTCGCCGGCGTCGATGCACTCCACGACGTTCGGCGAGCCCTCGCCGACCTTCTTGAGCACGCCGTCGACCCGCACCCCCATCCCGCGGATCGCCTGCGCCGTGCCCGCCGTGGCGACGATCTTGAAGCCGAGGTCCCCCAGGCGCGAGGCGATCCCGTAGGCGCCGGCCTTGTCGCCGTCGGTCAGGGTGATGAACACCGTCCCCGCTTCGGGCAGGATGGCGCCCGCCGCCGCCTGCGCCTTGGCGAACGCCGTCGGAAAGTCGCGCGCGACGCCCATCACCTCGCCGGTCGAGCGCATCTCCGGGCTGAGCAGCGCGTCGGAGCCCGCGAAGCGATCGAACGGCAGGACCGCCTCCTTGACGCATACGTGATCTGTCGGCATCGCCTCCGAGGGCAGCTCGAGGTCGGCGATGCGCTCGCCGAGCATGAGCCGGCAGGCCATCTTGGCCAGCGGTACGCCGATCGCCTTGGACACGAACGGCACCGTGCGCGACGCGCGCGGGTTGGCCTCGATGACGAACAGGCGCCCGTCGAGCGTCACCGCGTACTGGATGTTGATGAGGCCGATCGTGTTCAGGCCCAGCGCGATGCCGCGCGTGTGCTCGCGGATCTCGTCGAGCATCTCGGGGCCGAGCGAGTGCGGCGGCAGCACGCACGCGCTGTCGCCGGAGTGTATGCCGGCCTCCTCGACGTGCTGCATGATCCCGCCGATCCGCACGCTCTGGCCGTCGCAGAGCGCGTCGACGTCGACCTCGATGGCGTTCTCCAGGAAGCGGTCGAGGAAGATCTCGCGCTCGTAGCTTGCGCCGGGAGGGCCCGTGCGAAGCAGGTAGTCCGCGAGGTCCTCCGGGGAGTAGACGATCTCCATCGCGCGGCCGCCGAGCACGTAGCTCGGGCGCACGAGCAGCGGAAAGCCGACGCTCTCCGATGCCGCCAGCGCCTCCTCGACGCCGTGTGCGGTGGCGTACGGCGGCGCCTCGTAGCCGAGGCGCTCGAGCAGCGCGCCGAAGCGCCCGCGGTCCTCGGCGAGGTCGATCGCGTCGACGCTCGTGCCGAGGATCGGCACCCCGGCGTCCTGCAGACCGGCGGCAAGCTTCAGCGGCGTCTGGCCGCCGAACTGCACGATGACCCCTTCGGGCTGCTCGATCTCGACGACGCCGAGCACGTCCTCGAGCGTCAGCGGCTCGAAGTACAGCCGGTCGGAAGTGTCGTAGTCCGTCGAC
>DASZDB010000072.1:0-4394 GCA_035942495.1 Solirubrobacteraceae bacterium | reverse complement strand
CCGCCGAACTCAGGCAGGTTCTTGATGCCCTCGCGCGTGGCGTACTTCGAGTAGGAGTCCTCCAGCGCATCAGCCAACTCGCGCATGAACTTCGGCGCGAGGTTGACGCGCGAGACCACGACCCCCGGGATCTCGTCGGCGTCGATCTCGTGGTCGACGCGCGCGAAGGTGATCGTGAATTCGTAGTCGGAGAACGACACGTTCGCGAAGTTCGCGTAGACGCCGCCCATCATCTCGGGCGAGAAGTGGATGTTGATGTGGCGCTCTGTCTCGTCTGGTTCAGCCATGCACCCATCTAATATCGCATCGTGCGCATCATCGTCCTCGCCGTCGGGCGCCTTCGCCCGCCGTACGCGGACGACACGCAGCACTACCTGAAGATGCTCGCCCGGCACGCCCGCGTCGAGATGATCGAGGTCCGCCAGGAGGAGCGCGTGACCGGCCGCATCCCGAAAGGCGCGTTCGTCTCGCTGCTCTCGCGCGAGGGGCACCCGTTCGACTCGCTGTCGTTCGCGCGCTTCCTCGAGGATCGCCGCCAGGCGGGCCGCGACGTCTGCTTCGTCATCGGCGGGCCGCTGGGCCTGCAGCTCGACGAGGTCGACCACCGCTGCTCGCTCGGGCCCCTGACGCTGCCCCACCAGCTCGCCCGCGTCGTCCTGCTCGAGCAGCTCTACCGCGGCCACAAGATCCTCGCGGGCGAGCCGTACCACTACTGACGCACACCGGCGCGCGGCCGTTACGCCGATAGATTGGGGAGGCGCGATGGCCGGCCCCCTCTCAGATCTGCGCGACGCCGTCTCGGCGGCGTCGGGCGCCGTCACCGGATCGGCCGGGCCCAGCGCGGTCCTGCCGACGCTCGAGCGGCCGAAGAAGGCCGGCTTCGGCGACTACGCGACGAACGCGGCCATGCTGCTGGCACCCCGTGCGGGGAAGCCGCCGCGCGATGTCGCCGGACAGCTCGCCGAGGAGCTCGAGCAGCGCCTGGGCACCGCACTGGAGCGCGTCGAGGTCGCCGGGCCCGGCTTTCTGAACCTCTTCATGTCCGACGAGTGGCTCGTTGCCGCCCTGGGCCATGTCATCGCCGCGGGCGACACGTTCGGCGGCGATGGCGCCCACCCTGCGGAGCGCATCGACATCGAGTTCGTCTCGGCCAATCCGACAGGCCCGATGACGGCCGCCGGCGCCCGCCTCGCCGCGTACGGCGACTCGCTCGCGCGGCTGCTCGAATTCACGGGCCACGACGTGACGCGCGAGTACTACATCAACGACATCGGCGGCCAGGTGCGGCGGCTCGGCGAGTCGATCCAGGCGCGTGCGCGCCACGAGGACGTGCCCGAGGGCGGCTACGAGGGCGAGTACGTGCGCGAGCTTGCGGAGCGGATCCCGGGCGCCCAGAGCGACGATCCCGCCGTCGTCGCCGAGCGCGGCGTCCAGCTGCTGCTCGAGAAGATCCGGGCGTCGATGCACGCGATCGGCGTCGACTTCGACGTCTGGTTCTCGGAGGCTTCGCTGCATAGAGGGGAGCCGACGGCGGTGCGTCGCGCGTTCGAGGAGCTCGAGCGTCGCGGCGAGACATATCGCGCCGAGGGCGCGTTGTGGCTGCGCACGAGCGCGCACGGCGAGTCCAAGGACGACGTGCTCGAGCGCTCGACCGGCGAGCCGTCCTACCTCGCCTCGGACATCGCCTACCACCTCGACAAGCGCGCGCGTGGCTTTGACCGGTTGATCAACGTCTGGGGTGCCGACCACCACGGGCACGTCGCGCGGATGCTCGCCGCGTTCGAGGCGCTCGGCGGCTCGCCGGGCCAGCTCGAGCTGATCATCATGCAGTTCGTCAACCTCGTCGAGCGCGGCGAGCGGGTGCGGATGGCCAAGCGCCGCGGCGACTTCGTGACGCTCGACGAACTCATCGAGCAGATCGGCGTCGACGCCGTGCGCTTCTTCATGCTCCAGCGCTCGCACGACACGACGATCGACCTCGACCTCGATCTCGCGCGCGAGCAGTCCAGCGAGAACCCCGTCTACTACGTCCAGTACGCGCACGCGCGGATCGCGTCCATCCTCGCCAAGGCCGGCGGCGCGCCGCGCGTCCTGCCCGCGCTCGAGGCGGCAACCGCGTTCACCGGCACGCTCGAGCCCGCCGAGCGCACGCTCGTCAAGAAGCTGCTGGCCTTCCCGGACGAGGTCGCCGAGGCGACCGACAAGCGCGCGCCGCACCGCATCGCCGTCTACGCGCTCGAGCTCGCGCAGACGTTCACGGCCTTCTACCGCGACTGCCAGGTCGTCGGCGCCGAAGGCGAGGGGACCCAGTCCTTCCGGCTGGCGCTGAGCGCCACGACGAAGCGCACGATCGCGCGCGCGCTGGATCTGCTCGGGGTGAGCGCGCCGGACAAGATGTGAGGCGGCTGCCGGGCCCGTCCTGACGGCCCGTAAATGCGTCGCTGCGGCGTGTGGCGCGGGTGTAGGGTGAGGTCCCCGCGTCAGGAGCGCCAGCCATGTCGACTACGCCGTCCGCACCGCTCGACAGGCCGACGGAAACGATCGCACCAGACGCGACGATGCGCGCGATCGTGCAGGACGAGTACGGAGCCGCCGCCGCGGATGTCCTGCGCCTCGAGGCGGCGGTCCGGCGCCCCGCGATCGCTGACGACGAGGTCCTCGTGCGCGTGGCCGCGGCGAGCGTCGACCGCGGCACGTGGCACATCATGGCGGGCCTGCCGTACCCGATCCGGCTCGCGGGCTTCGGGCTACGGGCGCCCAAGGCCCTCAATCCGGGCCGCAGCGTCGCGGGAACGATCGCTGCCGCCGGCAAGGCCGTGACCGACTTTGCGCTGGGCGACGAGGTGTACGGCACCTGCGAAGGCTCCTTCGCGCAGTACGCGTGCGCCCACCCCGGCAAGCTCGCCGGCAAGCCCGCGAACCTCTCCTTCGAGCAGGCGGCGGCGATGCCGATCTCCGGGATGACGGCGCTGCAGGCCGTGCGCGACCAGGGGCAGGTCCAGCCCGGCCACAACGTGCTGGTCGTCGGCGCGTCGGGCGGCGTGGGCTCGTTCGCCGTGCAGATCGCGCTGGCCTACGGCGCGACGGTCACCGGCGTGTGCAGCACGCGCAAGGTCGATCTCGTTCGCTCGCTCGGCGCCGACCACGTCATCGACTACACCCAGGACGACTTCACGCGCGGCGAGCAGCGCTACGACGTGATCGTCGACACCGGCGGCAACCGCCGGCTGTCGGACCTGCGCCGCGCCCTCACCCCGCGCGGCCGGCTCGTCCTCGTCGGAGGGGAGACCGGCGGACGCCTCCTGGGCGGCAGCGAGCGCTCGATCCGGGCGCTGGCGCTGTCGCCGCTGATCCGCCAGAAGCTGGGGACGTTCATCGCGTCGGAGAACGCCGCGGACCTTGTTGTCCTGCGCGAGCTCGCGCAGGACGGACGGCTCACGCCGGCCGTCGACCGGAGCTACCCGCTCGGCGAGGCCGCCGCCGCCGTCTCCCACCTGCAGGTCGGCCGCGCCCGCGGGAAGGTCGTCATCCGCCTGTAGATCAGCGGTCGTAGCGAGCCAGGTCCTCGTCCAGCCGCGCGCGATCCGCCTCGCTGAGGGCGGACACGTCGTCCCTGCCCGCGACCTCCGGGGCGGCCGTCTCACCGGTGGCCATGCCCGCCGCCGGCCGCCGCCGCCAGCGCGGCACGAGCAGCACGAGCGACCCCAGGACGATCGCACCGAGCACGAGCGGGATCGCGTACGCGGTGACGCCGACGCCCTCCGTCTCGGGCAGCGCGAGCACGTCCGGGCCGTACTCGGCGACGAGCTCCCGCTTGATCTGCGCCTTCGTCCTGCCCTCCGCGATGAGGTCGCGGATGAGCGCGCGCTGGCTGTCGGGCTGCGCCCCCTCGGCGGTGTTCAGCGGGATCCCGCACTCAACGCACATGACCTCGTCCTCAACGTCGACGAGGTCGACCTTCGGCGCCGCGGCGAGCACCGGCGCCGGCGCCGCAAGCAGCGCGACCATGAGGGCCGCCAGGGTGAGCGCGCGGCTCATGCCTGCGCCTTGGCCAGCGCGCGCTCGATGAACGCCTGGTCGATCTGGCCCCGGAAGACGTCGACGATGCGGCCGCGGCGATCGAGCACGAACGTCTCCGGGATGCGCCTGGTGCCGTAGCGGTCGGCAAGCTTCGTGCCGACGTCGCGAACGCTCGGGAAGCTCATCCCGGTCTGGCCGGCGAACCTCAGCGACGCCGGCGTCGAGTCGTTGTACGTCACCCCGAGCACGGTGCCCGCGCCAGACGCGCTCAGGCGCCTGTGGGCGCGCTCGAGGATCGGCGCCTCCGTCCGGCAGGGAACGCACCACGAGGCCCAGAAGTTCAGCACGACGACCTTGCCGCGCAGCCCCTCGAC
>DASZDB010000071.1:0-15390 GCA_035942495.1 Solirubrobacteraceae bacterium | reverse complement strand
GCACCGGATCGAGCTGGCCCTGGTCGGGCAGCGTGACGGCCTGCGCGACGGCGAACGGCAGCGGCACCGCGGTCGTCAGGTGGACGTCGAGCCCCGCGGCGAGCGCGACGTGCGCCTCCTGGACGACCGCGTCGACCTGCTCCTCGTCGGCGGCATACGTGAAGGCGTCCGCGCGCTCCCAGCCGCAGTCGATGCCCTCCTCGGCGACGAGGTCGTCGATCCGCGCAACCGCCGCGAGGCTCGCGGCGGCATACGCCGCCGCCCCGTCGGCGCCGTGCAGCCTGTCGATCTCGCTGAGCTTGGTCTCCTGCAGCGCCGAGACCTTCGCCGTCGTGAAGCCCGACGCGCCGCCGCAGACCACGCCGCGCTCGAGCACCGCGACCCGCGCGCCGTCGCGCTTGAGCAGCAGCGCCGCGCTGATCCCCGCGATGCCGCCGCCGATCACGGCGACATCGAACTCCGCGTCGCGCTCGAGCGGCGGGTACGCGGTTGGCGGCGCGCCGGTCAGCCAGAGCGAGTCTCCTCCCAAACCGGTCAAGTCAGCCACTCGCGCACGTTCGGCGGACTACCCCTGCCGGGGTTGCGGGACTCCTCGCGCCCGCGGCACGCGACGTCGCGCGCCCTGCTTCGCCCGGTGAGCGCGCGTGCGTCAAGACGCGCACCAGAGGGTAAGGCTTCACCGCATTCATCTACGAGGAGAGGACCCACGATGTCAGATGAGGCTTACGGCGACGACGCCCTGAAGGATGCCGACGTCGATAGCGGCGCCGACGTCACGAGCGGCACCGGCGAGGGCACCCCCGTTCACAGCCCCACGATCCCCGACGACGAGGGCAACACCGGCGACGGCGAGGGCGAGGGCAAGGCCGCCGACGCGGCGGGCAACGTCGCGCACGGCAATCCCGAGGCACCCGAGGTCGACCACGCGTAGGCGACGTCGCTCATAGGTTCATCGAAAGCCCTCTGCTTCGCCAGGGGGCTTTCGTGCGTCCTGGGAGGGCCGGCTGCGGCCGCGCGGTCTAACCGCGGCCGAGCGCGAAGTGCATGCTCAGCTCCGTCGCGCCGCCCTCGCAGCGGCGAACGCCGAACACCTGCGCCAGCGACGCGATCATCGAGACGCGCGGCCCGAGGACCGGGCAGATCGGCCGGTCGCGGGTACCCGAGCCGCCCTGCCGGACCCGCACGATGAGCTCGTCGCCGACCTCCTCGGCGACGACGCGTACGCAGCCGGCGTCACGCTCGGCGCTGCTATGGAGGATCGCGTTCGTGACGGCGTCGGACACCGCCACCTGCACGTCGGTCAGCGCGTGAGAGCCCATCCCGGCGCACGAGGCGAACGTCGCGACCTGGTGGCGGACGACGCCGATGTGCCGAGGATCGGCCGGGATCTCCCACCGGCTGGATCGCGAAGCCATGACTGCCGGGTTTCCCGTTCGGCGGGCTGGTGAAAAGCGATCTCTGCTGCACAGGGCACCCCGGCGTCACGCGAACGTGCCAGCTCTTCCGTCCGCGCTGCGGCTTGGTTATGATTGCGCCAGCTTCGCGACTTCCCATGCGGGTTTTGCGGGGCTGTTCGGACGGAGGGGACGGGCCGCCATGTTGCTGGTTGGGCTCTGGACCCACGCACGCACCGCGTGATTTCAGTGACCGAATCGTCTACCCCTGAGCAGTCCCGGGCCGAGCGCATCATCGAACTCGGCCACTTGACGCTGCGCTCACGCCGCCAGGGTGGCGTGTACACGATCGCGCTCACGGGCGAGATGGATCTCTCCAACGCCGCGGAGGTCGAGCGCGAGCTGCTGCACGCCGAGGACACCGACGCCAGCACGATCCTCATCGACCTCTCGGGGCTGCGGTTCATGGACTCCACCGGCATCCGGCTGCTGATCTCCGCCGACGCGCGCTCGCGCTCCGACAGCTGCCGCCTGCGCCTCACGCGCCCACCCGCGCAGGTGTTCCGGGTGCTGTGCATCGCCGGCATCGACGACCTGCTGCCCTTCAGCGACTAGTACACCCATTCTGCGCGGCGCCGATCGCGTAGCGCGCGAACAGTTCGGCCTCGTGCGCGAGCATCCACCGCAGCGAGACCGCGAGCGGCGCTTGCAGCGGGGCGCCGTCCATGATCGACAGCGCCCCGGCGGCGCCGGCCAGAACGGGGACGGTCGTGAGGAAGAGCTCGTCGATCAGCCCCTGGGCGATCAGCGAGGCGTTGAGATACGGCCCGCCCTCGCAGAGGATCGCCCGCACGCCGTACCCGTCGCGCAACGTCGCAAGGGCGCCGTGCAGGTCGACCGGCGCCGAGCGCAGGTACTCGACGTGCGCGCGCACACCCGCGAGCGAGTGCTGCGCGGCGGTGACGATCACCACGCGCGAGGCCGGATCCTGCAGCAGCGGCAGGTCGGGCGGCAGGTCCAGCGAGCCGCTGACCACGATCGCCAGCGGATCGGGCTCAAGGCCCGCCGCGCGGCGCTGCTCGCGACGTGCGGCGTCGGGCGCCATGCGCCCGTAGCGTTCGACGCGCAGCGTGCCGGCGCCGACCATGACGGCGTCCACGCGCGTGCGCAGCGCGTGGAAGAGCTGGCGGTCGGCGAGGCTCGAGATCGGCCCGGTGCGCCCGTGCACGGACGCGCGCCCGTCGCAGGTGTGCACCATGTTCACGGCGACGTGCGGACGATCGGGCGGCGCGAGCTCCCATGCCCGCAGCTCCTGCACGAGCGCGTCGGCGGTCACCTCGCCGGGCTCGGGCAGCAGTCGGCGCAGCACGACGGCCCGCTCATTGCGAGCCGCCGTCACGCGACCGGGTGGCCCGGGTCGATGTCGTCATTGACCGCCTGAAAGAAGACGATCTCCTCGCCCGGCGCGTACTGGGCCTTGAACGGTTCGAGCAGAAACCCCACGTGGTCGCCGAGGTTCAGGCGGGCCTCGATCGTGCCCGCGAACCAGCTCGGGCAGTCGTCGAGGATCGGCACCCCGTGCGGCCCCGGATGCCACGCGCAGCGCTCGAACTTGTCGATGTCGTCGCCGGTCTGCCCGCCGAACAGCTCCGCCAGGTCGGGCCGTCCGCGCGGGATCAAGTGCACGGCGAGCGCGTTCGCGATCAGGGCGAGGCGGTACGTGCGGTTCTCGCGCGACAGGCAGGCGAGAAACCGGGCCGGGTCAAAGCTGCACTGCGTGGCAAAGCCGATCACGCAACCTTCACGCCGGTCGTCCTTGGCAGCCGTGACGATGAACAGCGGGTAGTCCAGCGACCCGGCGAGCTCGAGGAACGTCGACGTGGGATCCGCCATGGCGCGGACGCTACCCAACGCGGGCGCCGCGATCGCGCCGTCGCCGCCGGAGTGGGATCGCAGATGACACCAGGTAGCGTGAAAGGCCACATGACAGGACGGTTCATCGGGGTGGACGTCGGCGGCACGAAGACTGCTGTCGCCGTCCTCGACGGCGCGGTCATGACCGCGCCCGTGACCCAGCCGACCGACACGAGCGGCGCCGCAACGCTGATCGCCCAGCTCGTCGAGGCCGTGACCACGGCCGGCCCCGCGGTCGCGGTCGGCGTCGCGGTTCCGTCGGTCGTCGACTGGGAGAGCGGGAGCATCCGGTCGTCGGTGAACATCCCCCTGCAGGACGTGCCCCTGCGCGCCGAGCTGCGCGAGCGCCTCGGCGTGCCGGTCTACATCGACAACGACGCGACGTGCGCTGCACTGGCCGAGGCCTACGGCGACGACGGGCGGCTCGTCGCGCGCAACCTCGTGATGTTCACGATCGGCACGGGCGTCGGCGGTGGCATCGTGATCGGCGGGCGCGTCATGCGCGGTGCGACCGGGGCGGCCGCCGAACTGGGCCACACGATCGTCGGCGCCGACCTGCGCCGCGCGCCGTTCGCCGACGCCGACGACTACCCCCAGCCGGGATCGCTGGAGTCGCTGGCGTCGGGCAGCGCGCTCAACGAGATCGCGGTTGAGCACAGCCTCCAGCCCGGCCGCGTCATCGAGGCCGCGCGTGCCGGTGACGCCGATGCGTGCGCTGCGATCGAGTTGCTCGGCCGGCGTCTCGGGATCGGCATCGCCAACGCCATCAACACCTTCGACCCCGAGCTCGTCGTCGTCGGCGGTGGTGTCTCGGCGGCAGGCGAGATGCTGCTCGGGCCGGCGCGCGAGGAGGCCTTTCGCTACGTCCTGACGGGGGTCGGCACGCGGACGGAGATCCGCCGTGCGCGCTACGGGCCGCTCGCCGGCGTGCGCGGCGCGGCGCTGCTCGCCGGCCAGGAGCTGGAGTCCGACCGCGCGGAGGAAGCGCGCAAGGCGGCGGCCCGGTGAGAATCGCGCTGGCCATCGACCACGCCGGCGTACCGCTGCGCGACGCGGTGTGCGAGGCCATCCGCGCCGGCGGCCACGAGCTGCTCGACCTGGGCTGCCAGGACGACTACCCCGACACCGCACTCGACGCCGCGCGCGCCATCGCCGCCGGCGACGCCGACCGCGCAGTCCTCGTCTGCGGCTCGGGCGCCGGAGTTTCCGTCGCCGCCAACAAGCTTGCGGGTATGCGCGCCAGCGTGTGTCATGACCACTACACGGCGGCGCAGTCCGTCGTCCACGACGACTGCAACATGCTGTGCCTCGGCGCGCGCGTGATCGGCCCGGCGATCGCCGCCGAACTGACTGATGCCTTCTGCGCCGCGCAGTTCAGCGGCGAGGAGCGCCACCTGCGGCGCCTGAAAAAGATCTTGAGGATGGAGCGTGACGGAATGGAGGCATCCCCGTGAGCCAAGCGGTGAACGTCAACCAGCGCCTTGCGGCGCTCACGGCGGCGGGCACGAGCCCGTGGCTGGATCAGATCCGCCGGTCGCTCACGCAGGGCGGCGAGCTGCGCAAGATGGTCGAGGAGGACAGTCTGCGGGGGGTGACGTCGAACCCCGCGATCTTCGAGAAGGCGATCCTCGGCTCGCCGGACTACGACGAGCAGATCGAGGCGTGCGCGGCCTCGGGGGCCCTGGCTCGTGCGATCTACCAGGAGATCGCGATCCAGGACGTGCGGGAGGCCGCGGACGTGCTGCGCTCGGTCTTCGACGACCTCGACGGCGATGACGGCTACGTCTCGCTGGAGGTCGATCCCGATCTCGCGTTCGACAGCGACCGCACGATCGCGCAGGCTCGCGAGTACTGGGAGAGGCTCGACCGCCCCAACGCGATGATCAAGATCCCCGGCACGGCCGAGTGCCGGCCGGCGATCGAGCAGGCGATCTACGAGGGCATCAACGTCAACGTGACGCTCCTGTTCTCGACGGAGGGCTACGCCGCAGTCGCCGACGCCTACATCAAGGGCCTCGAGCGCCGTCACGCCGAGGGCAAGGACCTCGACGTGCGCTCCGTCGCGTCGTTCTTCGTCTCGCGCGTGGACTCCGAGGTCGACAAGCGCCTGCAGGGGATGGGCCGCGAGGATCTGCAGGGCCAGGCCGCCGTCGCCAACGCGCGCGCCGCCTACCGGCGCTTCGAGGAGATCTTCTACGGCCACCGGTTCGCCGAGCTGCGCGCCGCCGGAGCCCACGTCCAGCGCCCGCTGTGGGCCTCGACCGGCGTGAAGAACCCGGCGTACAGGGAGACGAAGTACGTCGAGGAGCTCGTCGGCCCCGACACCGTCAACACGATGCCGATGCAGACGCTGCTGGCCTGCGCCGAGCGCCTCGACGTTCACGGCGAGACCGTTCGTGAGGACCCGGCGCCGGTGCTCGACGCGCTCGCCGAGGTCGGCATCGACATGGACGAGGTCACCGACAAGCTCCTGCGCGAGGGGATCGACGCGTTCGTCACGCCGATGGAGAAGCTGCTGGCCGGCATCGAGGCCAAGCGCGAGGCGATCTTCACCGGCCGTCCCGAGACGATCGACTCCTCCCTGCCCGACGAGCTCGAGCCGCTGGTCCGCGAGCTCGTACACCGCGCCGAGGGCGAGCGCGTCGCGCGGCGCATCTGGTCCAAGGACGACACGCTGTGGGGACCGGCGGGGCAGCCCGAGGTCGCCGATCGGCTCGGCTGGCTGACCGCCCCGGAGACCTACGAGGACCACATCGACGACCTCGAGGCATTCGCCGCGGCGGTCGCGGAGGAGGGCTACACCGACTGTGTCCTGCTCGGCATGGGCGGCTCGTCGCTGGCGCCCGAGGTGCTGCGGCGTTCCTACGGCGCGGCGCCGCAGCACGGCCGCCTGTGCCTGCACGTGCTCGACTCGACCGATCCCGGCGCGGTGCTCGCGCAGGAGCGGGCGGTCGAGCTCGAGCACACGCTGTTTCTCGTGTCCACGAAGTCGGGCGGCACGATCGAGACGATCTCGCTGTTCGAGCACTTCTGGTCGCTGCGCCCGCACGGAGAGCAGTTCGTCGCGATCACCGACCCCGGATCGTCGTTGCAGGCGCTGGCCGCCGAGCGCGGCTTCCGGCGCACGTTCTGCAACGACCCCGATGTCGGCGGGCGCTACAGCGCGCTGACGCTCTTCGGGCTCGTCCCCGCCGCGTTGATGGGCGTCGATCTCGAGACGCTGCTCGAGGGCGCGGGCGTCGCCGCCGAGGCGTGCTCCGTCGGATCGACGGTCGATGGCAACAGCGGGCTTTGGCTCGGTGCGTCGCTCGCGGCGCTGGCGCTGCAGGGGCGCGACAAGCTCACGTTCGTCGTCGACTCGAAGATCGGCTCGTTCGGCCTGTGGGTCGAGCAGCTCGTGGCCGAGTCGCTGGGCAAGCAGGGCAAGGGCATCGTCCCCGTCACCGACGAGCCCGTCGGAACGCCGGACGTCTACGGCGAGGACCGTGTGTTCGCGTACCTGCGCGACAACGACGATCCGGACGAGACGCTGGACGAGGCGGTGCGCGCGCTCGCCGACGCGGGGCAGCCGACCGTGACGCTGTCGGCGGGCGGCCCCGCCGACCTCGGCCGGATCTTCTTCTTCGCCGAGTTCGCCACGGCGGTCGCGGGCTGGGCGCTGGAGATCAATGCCTTCGATCAGCCCGACGTTCAGGTCGCCAAGGACATGACGGGCAAGCTGCTCGCCGAGATCGAAGCCGGCGGCACGCTGCACGAGCCCGACGACGCGGGCGACGACGCGCTGCGCGCGCTGCTCGGCGACGTCAGTGACGGTGACTACGTCGCGATCCTCGGCTTCATGGCGCCGGACGACGGCGTCGACGCCGCGGTCAGCGAGCTGCGCGCGGCGATCCGCGAGGCCGCGCGGGTGACGACGACGTTCGGCTACGGCCCGCGCTATCTGCACTCGACCGGGCAGCTGCACAAGGGCGGGCCGGCGGGCGGACGCTTCCTCGTGCTCGTCCACGACGGCGCAGAGGACGTCGACATCCCGGACCGGCCGTTTGGCTTTCGCCTGCTGAAGAACGCGCAGGCGCTCGGCGACCTGGAGACGCTGCGCTCGCGCCGGCGGGCGGCGGAGAAGCTCCGGCTCGAGGGCGACGACGCGGCCGCCGCGGTGCGCGAGCTGACGGCGCGGGTGCGGGGGCTGCTCGGCGGCGGCTGAGTCTGGGCAAGCCCGGCGGTTCGATCAGCCGAGGGACGCGGGCGCCGGCGACGCGGGCGAAGCTATCGGCTGGGCGCCGGCACGCGGCGGCGGACGTTCAGCGTGCCGTGCCCACTCGGCCGTCGCCTGCGCAAGCGCGCCGTGGCGTCCGCGGGCCGCTCGCTCAGGGTCGCTCGCTCTCGGCCTGCTCGTCGAGCTTGTCCCTGAGGTAGCTCGCCTTGTCGGCGCGGCGCACGGCGGCGAGCTGCTCCGTGTCGGTCGTCGCCTGCTCGGCCCGCGCGCGCTCCTCGTGCTCGCGGTCGGACTGCACCGCGCGCAGCTGCTGGGTCGTGAGGTCGTCGTCGTCGGCTGAGGCCATGGCGCGAGGCTACCCGACGCGATCACCGGCCCTCGCGTCGCCGGCGTCGTGGCGATTTGCCCGGGCACGAGCCTGGGTAGACAGCGGGTCGACATCGGCCCCGGCACAACGTCGGCATATGCTCAGCCATCCAGGCACGCCCACGACGCGCGGAGACAACCTGTGACTCAGATCGGCTTCGTCGGCCTCGGCCGGATGGGCGGCAACATGGTCGCCCGCATCAAGCGCGACTCCGACCACGACGTGGTCGCCTTCGACCGCGACCCGGAGACCGTGCAGCGGATCGCCGATGCGACCGCAGCACGCGGCGCGCAGTCGCTGGAGGACCTCGTCGGCCAGCTCGACGCGCCCCGGATGGTGTGGATCATGGTGCCCGCGGGCGGGCCGACGCAGGGCACGGTCGACGAGCTCGCCGGGCTGCTCGACGCCGGCGACATGATCATCGACGGCGGCAACTCGAAGTGGACCGACGACCGAGAGCGGGCCGCGACACTGATGGCGAGCGACATCGAGTACGTCGACGTCGGCACGAGCGGGGGCGTCTGGGGCCTGGAGGTCGGCTACTGCATGATGGTCGGCGGGCCCGATCCGGCGGTGCAGCGCCTCGCGCCGATCCTCGATGTGCTCGCGCCCGCGACGAGCGACGCCAGCCGGGGCATCCTCGGCGATCGCGGCTGGGGGCACTTCGGGCCGAGCGGCGCCGGCCACTACGTCAAGATGGTCCACAACGGCGTCGAGTACGGCCTCATGCAAGCCTACGCCGAGGGTTTCGACCTCTTCGACAAGTGCGACTTCGAGCTCGACAACGCGAAGATCGCGCACCTGTGGAACCAGGGTTCGGTCGTGCGCTCGTGGCTGTGCGAGCTCGCCGCGCTGGCCTTCGAGCAGGAGGGCAACACGCTCGCGGGCCTGAGCGGCTACACGGCCGACTCCGGTGAGGGGCGCTGGACGATCGAGGACGCGATGGCCAAGGACGTCCCCACGCCCGTCATCACGGCGTCGCTGCACGCGCGCTTCTACTCGCGCGGCAACGGCGACTTCACGCACCGGATGCTCGCGGCGCTGCGCGCGCAGTTCGGTGGCCACGCGACGAAGAAGAGCGCCGACGGGTGAGCGCCACCGACCGCGCGACGACCGCCGCGGGAGCGCAGACCGGCCCCGCGGACAACCCGCTCACCGACGGGCTCGAGCGGCTCCCGGTCCATCCGACCGCGCTCGTGATCTTCGGTGCGACCGGCGATCTCGCGCGGCGCAAGCTGCTGCCCGCGCTCTACAACCTCGCCCACGAGGGCGCGCTGCCCTAGCGCTTCGGGCTCGTCGGCAGCGCCCGCTCGGAGATGACCGACGACGAGTTTCGCGCGATGGCGCTGGAGTCCGTGCAGGAGTTCTCGCGCCGCCCGCCCGACGAGAAGGTGCTCGAGAAGCTCTTCTCGGATGTGCGCTACGTGACCGGCTCGTTCGACGACGACGCCGTCTACGAGGCGCTGGGGCGCGAGCTCGACGAGCTCGACGCGGAGGGCGGTCTGGCGCTGAACCGCTGCTTCTACCTCTCGACCGCGCCGACGTTCTTTCCGGTCATCATCGACGCCCTCGGCCGCCACGAGCTCGCCGACCGCGAGGAGAGCGAGGTGCGCGTGATCATCGAGAAGCCGTTCGGCCGCTCGCTGCAGGAGGCGCGCGAGCTCAACGCGCGCGTGCTGTCGGTGTTCGACGAGGAGCAGGTCTTTCGGATCGACCACTACCTCGGCAAGGAGACCGTCCAGAACGTCCTGGCGCTGCGCTTCGCGAACAACATGTTCGAGCCGCTGTGGAACCGCAACTACATCGACCACGTGCAGATCACCGCGTCCGAGGACATCGGGATCGGCTCGCGGGCGGGCTACTACGACTCGGCCGGAGCGCTGCGCGACCTCGTCCAGAACCACATGCTGCAGCTGCTGTCGCTGCTGTGCATGGAGCCGCCGGTCGCCTTCGAAGCCGATCCGGTGCGCGACGAGAAGGTCAAGGTGCTGCGCGCGATCAGCGCCCCGACGCCCGTGGAGATCCCGCAGATGGCGGTGCGCGGCCAGTACGCGCCGGGGATCGTCGCCGGCGACGCGGCGCCGGGCTACCTCGACGAGGCGGGCGTGCCCGACGACTCCACCACCGAGACGTACGCCGCGCTGCGCCTGGAGGTCCACAACTGGCGCTGGGCGGGCGTGCCGATGTACCTGCGCACCGGCAAGCGCCTCGCGCGCAAGGTGACCGAGATCGCGGTGACGCTGAAGCCCGTCCCCCACGTCGCGTTTCAGTCGGAGATGTCGACCGGCGTGCGGCCCAACGTGCTCGTGCTGACCGTGCAGCCCAACGAGGGCGTGTCGCTGTCGATCGGCGCGAAGATCCCGGGAACGCGGATGGCGATCCGCACCGTGAACATGGAGTTCCTCTACGGGACGGCGTTTCTGTCGCAGTCGCCGGAGGCCTACGAGCGGCTCATCATCGACGCGATGCGCGGCGACGCGACGCTGTTCACCCGCAACGACGAGGTCGAGGCGCAGTGGCGCCTCGTCGACCCGATCGTCAAGGCGTGGGAGTCCGCGCCGGGGCCGCTGCCGCAGTACCCGGCGGGGTCGCAGGGCCCGGAGGGCGCCGAGGGCCTGCTGATCGGCAACTCCGTCTGGCGGATGATCTAGATGGCTGCGCAGGAGCTGAACTCGCGGTGACGACCGACGCGATCTGGCGCGAGCAGAGCACGTCGCCCGCTGCGATCGAGAGCGCCCTGCGGCGGCTCGTCGCCGAGTGTCACGCCACCGCCGACCACTGCGTGCCGGCCCGCACGCTGAACCTCGTCTGCGTCGTCGACCGCGAGTGGAGCGGCGAGATCGCCAACCGCCTGCGCGGCGTCGGCCGCTACCACGCGTCGCGCACAGTCGTCTGCGCCGTCGAGCCGGGGCGCCGGACGATCGACGCCCAGGCGACGATCACCATCGAGGGCGACCCGCGGCCGGGCGAGTTCGCGGCGATGCGCGAGCTGGTCGTCGTCGACGTCGGCGAGCGTCACCTGCGCGACCTGGACACGATCGTCGACCCGCTCGTCGTGACCGACCTGCAGACCGTCGTCTGGTCGCCGCACGGCCATCCGGAGGCCGTCGACGCGCTGACCACCGGCCGCGCCGGCGGCGAGCCGCTGGCCCAGGTCGTCCTGCTCGACGCCGTCGACGCGCCCGAGGTCGCCGACGCGCTGGATCGCGAGTGCGAGCTGGCCGACCGCGCCGAGGTCGTCGACCTCGCCTGGCTGCGCTGCACGCCGTGGCGCGAGCGGCTCGCGGCGGCGTACGATCCGCCGGCGCGGCGGCCGGAGCTGCACGCCCTCTCGAAGTTCTCGGTGCGCTACCGCCAGGACTCGCTCGTGTCGGGGCTGCTGCTGATCGGCTGGATGTGCTCGCGGCTGGGCTGGCGCGCGGAGTGCCTCAACCGCCACGGCGACCTCCTCCGCGGCCGCGCGCGAGCGCGCCGCGGCGAGGTCGAGTTGCGCCTGGAGCCCGTCTCGGAGATGAGCGTGCCGGGCCTGGCCGGTGTCGAGCTGCGCTCGGACCTCGGCGGCGGGACGCTGCTGGCGCTCGAGCGCGGGATGGGCGGGCTGACGGCGCGCCGCCGCGAGGCGCCGCCGCGCCGCGGCGACGACGTCATCGAGCACGTCTGGACGGTGCTCGGCGCGTCGCGCGGCGAGCCCGGGATCCTCGGTGAGGGAATCCGCCACGCGCTCCTGCGCGATCCGACGTTCAAGCCGGCGCTGGCGGCGGCGCGGCGGCTGCTGGGCTGATGCGCTGATGGGCGCCGGCGACGGGCGGCCGCGGGTGGTCGTGCTCGACGACGCCGAGGCGGTCGCGCGGCACGCCGCCGATGCCGTTGTTCGCGCGATCGACCACGCCCGGGCCGAGGGGCGCGACCTGCACATCGCGCTGGCCGGCGGATCGACGCCGCAGCGGGCGTACGAGCTGCTGCGCGAGGTCGCGGGCTCGTGGGCGCACGTGCACCTCTGGCTCGGCGACGAGCGCTGCGTGCCCGAGGACGACGAGGAGGCCAACGTGCGGATGGTGCGCGAGTCGCTGCTCGCCGGCGGCCGCGACGGCGAGCCCGTGCTGCATGTCGTGCCGACGCCGGAGGTCCCCGAGGATGCGGCGTGGCTATACGGCCTGGAGGTGCTCGAGCACATCCCCGACGCGGTCTTCGACGTCGTCCTGCTGGGGATGGGCCCCGACGGCCATACGTGCTCGCTGTTTCCCGGTCATCCGGTGCTGCGCGTGCGCGAGGCGCCGGTCGCCCCCGTTCGCGACTCGCCCAAGCCGCCGCCGGAGCGCGTGACGCTGACGCTGCCGGTCGTGCGGCGCGCGCGGTTCACGCTGCTGCTGGCCACGGGTGAGGGCAAGCGCGACGCCCTGGCGGCCGCGCTGGCCGGCGACGCGTCGATTCCGCTGGCGCTGCTGGGTGACGACCTCGACGAGGTGGTCTGCGACGTGGCCGCGGCGCCGGCGGGCGGCGGGTAGCGCGCGGCCGGCGATCCAACGGCCCGGCTCAGCCGGGATCGCGGGACGCGCCCGACATCGCCGCGCCGCGTGGCGAATGAGTGTCGCCCGGCGTGCCTCATTCGCCACACCCGCCCAACCCGGTTGAATACCCGGATGCTCGACGACCGCTTCGAACTGCGGCCGATCGCCACCGTCCAGTCGCCGCTGAGCGACCTCGCGTCGGCGCCCAAGCAGGCGCACGAGGGCGCGCCGGAGGCCTGGATCGTCTTCGCGCCCGACGTGCTCGACGCCCTCGACGGGTTGCGCGTCGGCGACGAGGTGATCGTCCTCACGTGGCTGCATCGCTCCGACCGCAGCGTGCTGCGCACACATCCGCGCGACGACGTCGCCAACCCGCTGCAGGGCGTGTTCAATACGCGCTCGCCGGCGCGGCCCAACCCGATCGGGCTGCATGAAGTACGGATCTTGGCGATCGACGGTGCGCGGATGCGCGTCAGCGCGCTGGAGGCCGTCGACGGGACGCCTGTGGTCGACGTCAAGCCGGTGCTGCGCGACGCGCGGCCCGGGTGAACGCGCGCCGGCGTCAGCCCGCGCCGGGCCGGACGAGCCCGCACTCGTAGGCGAACACCACCGCGTGGACGCGATCGCGTAGGTCGAGCTTCGCCAGCACGTTGCGCACGTGCGTCTTCGCGGTCGCCTCGCTGACGACGAGCGCGCCGGCCAGTTCGCTGTTGGATCGCCCTGTCGCCAGGAGCGCGAGCACCTCGCGCTCGCGGGCCGTGAGCGTTTCCAGCGCGGCCTGCAGGTCGTCCTGCGGAGCCGGCAGCCGGGCGAATGCCTCGACGACGCGCCGTGTCACCGACGGGGCGAGCACGGCCTCGCCCTCGACGAGCACATGGATCGCCGCGATCAGCTGCTCGGGCGACGCGTCCTTGAGCAGGAAGCCGCTCGCCCCCGCCCGCAGGCCGGCGTACACGTACTCGTCGAGATCGAAGGTCGTCAGGATGAGGATCCGCGTGGCCGACCCCGCCTCGACGATCCGCCGTGTCGCCTCGAGCCCGTCGACGTTCGGCATCCGGATGTCCATGAGCGTGACGTCCGGCTTGAAGCGCCGGACCGCGGCGATCGCCTGCTCGCCGTCGGCCGCCTCGGCGACGACGTCGATGTCCGGCTCGGACTGCAGCAGCGAGCGAAATCCCGCGCGCACCATCGACTGGTCGTCGGCGATGACGACGCTGATGCTCATCGCGCCGCGATCGGCAGCGAGGCTCTGACGACGAAGCCGCCGTCGGCGCCGGGACGCGTCTCGAGCGAGCCGCCGTACAGCGCGACGCGCTCGCGCATGCCGATGAGGCCGTGGCCGCCGCCGTTGGCCCCGGCGCTCGGGCCGCGGCCGTCGTCGGCGACCTCGAGCTCGACCGTGCGCTCGCCGAACCGGACAGCGACGCGGGCGTGGCTCGGGCCGGCGTGCTTCATCACGTTCGTCAGCGCCTCCTGGAGGATCCGGTACGCCGCCAAGTCGACCCCCGGCGCCAGCGGCCTGCGGTCGCCCTCGATCTCGAGCTGCACCGGAAGGCCGGTCTCGCGCACCTGGTCGACGAGCCGCTGCACCTCGTCCATCCCCGGCTGCGGCGCGAGCGACAGCCCCTCGTCGTCCGCGCGCAGCAGGCCGAGCATCCGCCGCATCTCGGCGAGGGCCTGGCGCGCGATCTGCTCGACGCCCGAGAGCTCGGCCGCCTCGGCGGGGCGCTCCGTGCGCAGCCGGTGCCGGATCGAACCCGTCTGCACTGCGATGACGCTGACCGAGTGCGCCACGACGTCGTGCAGCTCGCGCGCGATCCGCGCCCGCTCCTCGGCGACGGCGGCCCGGGCCTGCTCCTCCTGGTCGCGTTCGAGGCGGTCGGCGCGGTCCTGCAGCTCGCCGGCGCGCTGCGACCGTTCGCGCAGCGCCACCGCCAGCGTCCAGACGACGCCGAGGATCGCGCCGAGAAAGACGAAGTCGCCGGCGATCGGCGGCGCGGCGTTGGCCGAGTCCACGACGTGCTCGAAGACCATCACGAGTGCGAGCAGCGAGAAGCCGGTCAGCAGGCCGATCACCGCCCTGCGCCGCTCGGAGTACGCGCCGACGGCCGAGAACGCCACAAGCAGGACGAGCATCACGTAGGAGGACTCGATGCGCCGCCCCGCCAGCGCCATCGCGAGCAGCGGCACGAAGACGCCCGCCAGCACCGCGACCGGCGCGACGCGGCGCCACGCGAGGGGGAGGCTCATCGCCAGCGCCGCCGCCGCGTACGCCGCCTTGGGCTCGTACCCCGCCGTCCACCAGGTCTCGACCTGCGCCACGACGGCGACCGCGGCGGCCAGCACGACATCGGAGCGCCGCGGCCGGCGGACCGGGTCTACGGCGGCGTCGGCGACGGCACGCTCCATGGCGCGAGCGTAGCCGCGCCATGACGATCGCACGTCAGCTGCGCGGACGATCTTCACCGCCGGGAAGTTCGTCCGCGCGGACGAGGCCAGATCGCATGGCCGGACGACGACCGCTCGCCGGAGCGCGCGTACGGTCGCTCGACCAGCAAAGGAGATGCCCATGCGCCGCCCAGCCATTATCGTCGCCACGGTCCTCACCCTCGCCCTCGCCGCCTGCGGCGAGGACGACGAGGACACGACCGCCGGCAGCCAGACGTCCACCGCCGCCGCCGCGGCCGACCCCGACCGCTACTGCGCCCTGACGCGCGAACTCGACGCGGAGGGCGAGCGGTTCTTCGCCGGCCTCGGCCAGGACGCGACTCCACAGCAGTACGAGGCCGCCGAACGGCGCTTCGTTACGCGCCTCGCCGGCAAGCTGGAGGAGCTCGAGCAGGCCGCGCCGCAGGCGATCAAGCGCGACGTCGCCACGCTGCTCGGGGCGCAGCGCGAGCGCGCGGGGCTGCCGACGGCGGCGAAGGTCGAGGAGTCAGAGGGCGCCGCCGCCGAGACGCGGATCCAGGCGTGGGAGAAGCGCAACTGCAA
>DASZDB010000070.1:0-3159 GCA_035942495.1 Solirubrobacteraceae bacterium | reverse complement strand
CGCCGTGGCCCAGCTCTATCGCCGCCACGACGCCGCGCCGTTCGGCCTCACGGAGAGCCAGACCGAGCGGCTCAGCACGGCGGCGAGTGCGGTCAGCGCCGCGACCGACCACCTTCTGCAGACGCGCGTCGCGTTGCGCGGCGCGACGGCCGACGTCAACCAGGCGCGGCTCGACGCGGCCGCCGCCGCCGAGGCGATCCCGCCCGCCCGTGCGGCCATCTACTCCGCGCGCACGCGGATCAACGAGGGGCGCGACCTCCTGAAGATCGCCAAGCGCCTGGAGAAGAGCGGCGATCCGGCCGCGCGCCGCGAGCTCGCGGCGGCGCAGGTCGACGTCACGAGCAAGCAGAACGCGCTCAACGAGGCGATCGGCGCGCGCGACGACGCGCAGCGCGACCTGACCGTCCTGCCGCAGGACGCCGAGACCGAGCGCGCCGCGGCGAGCACGGCGCTGCGCGTCGCGCTGACGGCGATCACCAGCGCGAGCGCCGACCTAGCCGCCGCGCAGCAGGCGCGCAGGGCTGCCCAGCGTGTCCTCAACGAGTCGATCCGCAAGGCTCGCGACGACGGCCGCAAGGCCCGCCGCGACCTCGCGCTGGCCCGCAACGAGGCGGTCGAGGCAACGCGGACGCTGACCGCGCTGGGACGCAAGCACCGGCTCGCGCTCACCCGCGTGCGCATCCTCAACCAGGCGCCCGGCAACGTCGTCGAGGCCGACATCATCAACGCGGCGATGGCCGACCTGCGACGCGTGCAGGGCGACTACTCGCGCCTGGCGGCGCGCAGCGGCGTGCAGGTGCCGGCCGACGAGGTCCTGTTCTTCCCGCAGACGCCGGTCCGCGTGGACTCGGTCGCCGCGCGCAGTGGCACCCCGCTGAACGGTGAGCTGATGACCGTCAGCAACACGCGACTGGCGATCGACTCGTCGCTGTCTCCGCAGGAGAAGGATCTCGTCCAGCGCGGTGACCGGGTGCGTATCGAGGAGCAGGAGCTGCGCGTGTCGATCAGTGGACGCGTCACGCACGTTGCCGACCGGCCGGGGACGAACCGCAACTTCGACCCGGGGCGGACCTACTTCGAGGTGACGCCGTTCAACGCGCCGGCCTCACTCGTCGGCGCCTCGGTGAAGCTGTCGATTGCCGTGCAGAGCACGCAGGGCGAGGTGCTCGCGGTGCCGGTCAATGCGCTGTCGGTCGGCGCTGACGGCCGCGAGCGCGTACAGGTCGACCGCGGCTCCGGCCGGACCGCGCTCGTCTTCGTGCGTACCGGCCTGCGGGCGCAGGGACTCGTCGAGGTCTCGCCGCGGGAGGCAGGCGAGCTGAAGGAGGGCGATCTCGTCGTCATCGGCGCCCCATCGGGTGGGGTGGCGACGAAGGGCCCGACCGGGTCCGCTGCGCCCGCAACGCCCGGTGGCACGCCCGCGCCGCCGGACCCCGGCGCCGGCGCCCCGGCCGGCGGTGGCGGTAACGGCGCCGGCGGCGGCGCCGCTCAGGCCACGACGACGACCACGACGCCGGACTCGCCACCCGCGCCCGACGCCGCCCCCGCGCCTGAGTCGCCGGGCACCAATGGCGCCCAGGGAACGTTCCGTGGACCGTGAGCCCCGGCGGGGGCCGGCCGACGCACGGCCGCACGCGCGTGGCGGCCTCGCGCTCCTGCCCCGCAGGCCGGTCGTCGAGCTGCGCAACGTCAGCCGCACCTACGGCGCCGATCCGCCGGTGCTCGCGCTGCGCGGCGTCGACCTTGTCGTCGATCGCGGCGACGCGATCGCGATCGTCGGCCCGTCCGGCTCGGGCAAGTCGACGCTGCTGAACATCGTCGGCTGCCTGGACCGGCCGACCGCCGGGCGCTACCTGCTCGACGGGCAGGACGTCGCCGAGCGCGGTGAGGATGAGCTCGCGGCGCTGCGCGGGCGGCTGATCGGCTTCGTCTTTCAGACCTTCAACCTGCTCGCCCACCGCACCGTCGTCGAGAACGTGATGCTGTCGGAGGTCTACCGCGGCGGCGACCGCGCCGGTCGTCGCGAGCGCGCGCTCGCGGCACTGGAGCGTGTCGGCGTCTCCCACCGCGCGGACTTCATGCCGGGCAAGCTCTCGGGCGGCGAACAGCAGCGCGTCGCGATCGCCCGTGCGCTCGTCGGCGAGCCGAGCCTGCTGTTGTGCGACGAGCCGACGGGCAACCTCGACTCGCACAACACCTCGACCATGCTCGAGCTCTTCGAGGGGCTCGTCGCGGAGGGCATGACGATGCTGCTCATCACCCATGACGCCGCGGTCGCCGAGCGGATGCCGCGCCGCACGAGCATGGTCGACGGCCGGCTGCGAGAGCACGCGTGATGCGCCGCGCGCCGGACGGTCGCCCGCGGCTACCCCTGCGCGATCTGCTCGCCGAGGCGGGCGCGGGCCTGCTCGCGCGGCCGGCGCGCGTCGCGCTGACGGTGCTGGGCACCGTCGTCGGCGTCGCCGCGCTCGTCGCGACGCTCGGCCTCTCGAAGACCGCCTCCAACCAGATCGTCGGGCACTTCGACGAGGTCGCCTCGACGGACATCGTCGTCTCGCCGGCCCGCCGCGGCGCCACCACGGCGGCCAGCGTGCTCCCCTTCCGTGCGGAGGATCGTCTGCAGCGCCTCAACGGCGTGGTCGCGGCCGGCACGCTCTCGGACGTCGACGTCGGCGGCCAGCTCGTCAGCTCGGTGCCGGTCAACGACCCGCTCGGCCAGACGCGCTTTCAGCTTCCGGTGAAGGCGGCGTCGCCGGGTCTGTGGCGCGCGGTGCGCGCGCAGCTGCAGACCGGCCGGGTGCCGGATGCCGGGCACTCCGCGCGGGCTGACCGCGTCGTCGTGCTCGGGCCCAACGCGGCGCGGCGGCTGAACATCACGCGCGTCGACCAGCAGCCCGCGGTCTATCTCGACGACCGACTCTATGTGGTCATCGGCATCCTGCGCTCCGTCGAGCGCCAGCCGTCGCTGCTCGGCGCGATGGTCATGCCCGAGGGCACGGCGGCGCGCGAGTATGGTCTCGCTGCGCCCGGCCTGGCGCAGATCGAGACGCGCATCGGCGCCGTCGACCTGATCGCGCGTCAGGCGCCGGTTGCGCTCGCGCCGACCCAGACCCGGCAATTGCGCGTCGCCGCGCCTCCCGACCCGCGCGAGCTGCGCGG
>DASZDB010000069.1:0-1569 GCA_035942495.1 Solirubrobacteraceae bacterium | reverse complement strand
CGCCGCCCGGTCGCGACCTCGAGCATCGTGCCGACGAGGATGCGGTTCATCGAGCGCATGAACGTGTCGGCCATGATCCAGAACTCGAGCAGGTCGCCGTCCGCGCGCCACGCGGCCGACGCGACCGTGCGCTCGAAGCGTGTGTGGTACGTGTCGGTCGGCGTGAACGCCGTGAAGTCGTGCTCGCCGGACAGCGTCGCGGCGCAGGCATCGAGCGCGTCGCGATCGAGCTCCCAGGCGTGCCACAGCGCGCGACCGTCCCACCAGACCGAGCGCGAGCGCCGGTGCAGCACGCGATAGCAGTACGTCCGCGCGATCGCGTCGTGGCGCGCGTCGAAGCCGTCGGGTGCGGGGTTGCAGTCGAGCACCGCCACGTCGCGCGGCAGCAGCGCGTTGAGCCGCACGGGATCGACCGCCTCGTGCTCGTAGGAGCACACCTGCCCCCACGCGTGGACGCCGCGATCGGTCCGCCCCGCCACCACGAGGCGCACCTCGTCCTCACGCAGGATCGTGCACAGCGCGCGCTCGACCTCGTCCTGCACCGTGCGCTGCCCGGGCTGGCGCGCCCAGCCCGCGAAGTCGGTTCCGTCGTACTCGAGGAGCATCCGGCTCGTCATCGCGTGCACCCTAAGGCGCGCGGACCGCGGTGCGCACTGCCGGGCGACCCCCGTCGCCGGTCTGAGCGCCGGCGAACGGCATCGCTGACGGAGTCAGCGGGTCGGGAGTGGGAGCGTCTCGGCCGGGGCCGGCGGCGGTCGAGGCGGGGGTGTGGCGAATATCGGTCGGTATCCGCACCACATTCGCCACGCGGGGTCTCAGCGGCCGCGCGGAAGAGGGGGTGTGGCGAATATGACTCGGCGGGCGAGGCAGATTCGCCACACCCCGCCGGCCCCGGCTCACCGACCGACGACCGAACGACCTGACACACCCTCAGCGATGCAGTTCGCGAAGCCTCACCACACGCCGGGCGCAGCCCAGTGCGCGCAGACCAGCGAGCTAGACGAGCTCGAGGTAGACCATCTCGGTGGAATCGCTGCGCCGAGGCCCCAGCTTCAGGATTCGCGTGTAGCCGCCCGGACGCTCCGCGTAGCGCGGCGCGACCTCGGCGAACAGCGTGTGCACGACGAACTTGTCCTGCCCGAGCGTCGAGAGCGCTTGGCGGCGCGCATGCAGATCGCCACGCTTGGCGAGCGTGATGAGCTTCTCGATCTCGGGCTTGACGGCCTTGGCCTTCGCCTCCGTCGTCTTGATGCGCTCGTGCTCGATGACCTCCTTGCAGAGGTTCATCAGCAGCGCCTTGCGATGCGAGGAGGAGCGGCTGAGCTTGTTGCGGGTCTTCTGGTGGCGCATCGTCGGTCGCCGAGTTTAGTCGTCGCGGAGATCGAGGCCGCGATTGTGCAGCGTCTCGATCACCTCGTCGATGGACTTCTTGCCGAAGTTCGGGATCGCGTTGAGCTCGCCCTCGGACTTGGAGATGAGGTCGCCGACGGTCTGGATGCCGGCCCGCTTGAGGCAGTTGTAGGAGCGCACGCCGAGCTCGAGCTCCTCGATGAGGATGTCGTGCATCGG
>DASZDB010000068.1:0-8646 GCA_035942495.1 Solirubrobacteraceae bacterium | reverse complement strand
CATGGAGTACGGCGGCTGCTCGCAGACGAAGCGCTGCAGCCCGCGCTCGCGCGCCACCCACTGCGCCTTCACGATCTGCGCCGCGGGATACGTCGAGGACCCGATGTAGCGCACCTTGCCCTGCGCGACGAGGTCCGACAGCGCGCCGAGCGTCTCCTCGTGATCGGTCCAGTGATCCCAGCGGTGCACCTGGTAGAGGTCGATCCAGTCGGTCTGCAGGCGCGTGAGCGAGGCCTCGACCGCGCGGAAGATCCAGCGCCGCGAGTTGCCGCACTCGTTGGGGTCGTCGCCCATCGTGCCGTGGAACTTCGTCGCGAGGACGACGTTGTCGCGCCGCCCGCCCGCGAGCGCCTTGCCGACGATCTCCTCCGACTCGCCGCGCGAGTACACGTCGGCGGTGTCGATGAAGTTGATGCCGGCGTCAAGCGCGCGGTGGATGACCCGGATGCCCGCGTCGTGGTCGCGGTCGCCCCACGCGCCGAACATCATCGTGCCGAGGCAGAGCGGGCTGACGTGCACGCCCGTACGCCCGAGAGTACGTTGATCCATGGCCCTCGACGGTACCCGGGCGGCCCCGGCGGCCCCGGTGGCGGCCCGATCGCGCGCCGTCAGGGCTGCGCCGGCGGAGCGTCCGCGAGCGGCTCGGACGGGTTGGCCTGCAGCCAGGCGCGCGCGGCGGCGGATGCCTCCGCCGCCACGGTGGGCAACGGCGTCGCCGGATCCGGCTTGTCGATCACGCCGATCAGCATCAACGTGCGGACGACCGAGTACAGCGGCGTCCGCGAGTACGACCATGGCGGCGGCAGCTGATCGCCGATCTTCGCCTCGGCGACCCATTCGACGAGCATCCGCTCGCGCGCGGTGACGCGCGCGACGCCGTCGATCCGCACTCGCTCGCCGCCGCCGCCCCAGTGATCCACGCGGCAAGGATTCCACACTTCGCCCGCACGACGGCGCCGGCCTCATCTCCGTCTTGGAACGCTCGTCACCGGCATCGACGTCGTGGCTCGCGCGCCGCGCATCTACACTCGCCGGGCGGCGGCCCGACGGGCGGACGCGCACGCAATGTCGATGCTCGAACAGCACGAAGTCGCTGCCTACCTGCTCAAGCGGCGGCTGGTCAGCCGGCGCTCGGTCGTGTCGGGCGCCCTGCGGATCACCGACGCGTCGAGTCGCAACCGCAACTTCCGCGTCACCGACGGTGCGGGCGAGAGCCTGCTGGTCAAGCAGGGCATCGCGGCCGACAGTGCGCACTCGCTCGCCAACGAGGTGGCGCTGTACCGGCGCCTCACCGCCGGCGACGGCGCGACGGGGGCGCTCGCGGGATGCGTGCCGCGGCTGCACGGACATGACGCGCTCCGCGGGATCCTGATCCTCGAGTGGATCGCCGACGGGGAGGATCTCGACGCCCTGCACCATCGCCGCGGCCGCCCGTCGCCCATCCTGGCGGCGGCGCTCGGCCGGTCGCTCGCCGCGGTCCACGCGGTCTCGCGCGACGCGCAGGCGCTGCGCGACGACGCGCCCTGGGTGCTGGCGCTGCACCGGCCGCCGCTGGAGGCGCTGCGCTACCTCAGCGCTGCGAGCATCGAGCTGATCAGGCTGTTGCAGGCCGACGCGGACCTCGGCACGGCGTTGGACGCGCTGCGCGGGGACTGGCGGACCGAGCGGCTCGTGCACCGCGACGTGAAGTGGGCCAACTGCATCGCCCATCCCGCCGCCGGTGGCACCCGGCTCACGCGCGTGAAGCTCGTCGACTGGGAGATGGCCGGCTGGGGCGACCCCGCGTTCGACATTGGCTCGGCGCTCAGCGACTTCGCCGGGTTTGCGCTGCGTGGCGGAACCAGCGCGGCGCCGCGGTCGTTCTGGCGCGCGTACGTGCGAGTGCAGGGGCTCGACGAGCCCGCGGCGGCGACGCTGCTCGCGCGGTCCGTCCGCTTCGCCGGCGCGCGGCTCGTGCAGAGCGCCTACGAGCACACGCAGGAGACGACGGTCATGAGCGCCCTGGTCGTCCGGCTCGTGGAGCTGGCCCGCGAGCTGCTGCTCGAGCCGTCCGCTGCCGGCGCCGCGCGGCTGGGGATCGGCCCGTGACGGGCGAGCGCTACGAGGCGCAGGTGATCGCGGCGCTGCGCGCCGTGGAGCTGCGCCCGCCGGACGCGTTTCTGTGGTTCGGGCGGCGCGAGGTGGTGCGCGGCGAGGACGCCCGCGATCCGCGCGAGCGGCTCGTGCAGGCCGTCGCGCGGCGACTGCTCGGCGACTTCTTCAGCGGGGGTGTCCCGCGCGCGCCGCGCTCCCGGCCGGTCGCCGCACCGGACGACGTCGGGACGTTCGTCGCGACGTTGTCGCAGGCGAACGCCGGGCGCGGCGCCTGGGAGGGCGGCTGGCGCGTAGCGGGGCGCGGTGCGCAGGACACGCTCCACGTGACACGCCCCGACGGCCTCGTGCTGATGGCGCCCGCCGAGCAGGTCCGGGCCGAGCGCGAGCTGAGCGAGCGCGCCGCGGTCAGCGTCCTGCTGCCCAAGGAGCTGCGCGGGGTCTCCCCCGGCTTCTACGTCGCGCTCGGCGACAGCGGCACGCCCCCGACGGACGATCGCGCCGGGCTGTACTGGAACATCGCCGCGGCGGGCGCGGCAACGCTCGTCGCGCGCGTCACCTACGCGCTCAACGGCGCGGGCCTGCCGTTCTCGTTGCAGGTGGTCGCCAACCCGGCGCGGCTCGGGCGCGGCGACGCCGCCGTCCTCAGCGTCGCGCGCACGGACTGCGCCGCGGCGATCATGCTCGTGCGCCCACTGCTGCGCGCGCTCGCGGCCCACCTCTCCGAGCCGGCCCCGGCGTTCACGAAGCCGCTCGCCCGCGGGCTCGCGGTCGCCGAGTCGCCCGCCGGCGGCCGGCCCTTCGGCGAGCACCGCTGCCGGCTGCTCGCGGAGGCCGTCGTCGCCGCCGGCGCGACGAGGGCCCGCACCGTCGAGGAGCGCGTCGGCGCCGTGCGCGAGCGCTTCGCCGCCGCCGGGCTGCGCCTCGATGCGCCGTACCTGCAACCGGGGGCCGACGATGCGTATTCGTAGCATCGCGCCGCCCGCGGCCGGAGGCGGGACCGACGTCCTTGCCGCTGCGGACGCGATCGGCGAGCGGCTCGTGCGCGAGGCGGTCTGGTACCGCGGGCAGTGCAACTGGATCGGCGTCGACGCAGCGGGCGGCGACGGCGTGTGGGCCCACCGCGCGCTCGGGCCGTCGCTGGGTGACGGGACGGCCGGGATCGCGCTCTTCCTCGCGCAGCTGCACGCCGCGACGGGCGCTGAGGCGGCCGGGCAGACCGCGCGCGGCGCGATCGCGCAGGCGGTCGCTCATGCCGACACCGCGGCCGGCGGCGGGATGTACGCCGGCGCACCGGGCATCGCCTATGGCGCCGCGTGCTGCGGGCGGCTGCTCGGCGACGAGCGGCTCGTCGCGCACGCGCGGCGGCTGGCTGCGGCACGCGCACCGCGGCGAACCGCTGCGGCGGCGGGCCTCGCCACGGGCACGGCGGGGGCGATCGTCGCGTTGCTTGCCCTCGCGCGCCTGCTCGGAGACGAGCGCCTGGTCGACCGGGCCGGGTGGCTCGGCAACGAGCTCGTCGCGGCCGCGCGACAGGGGCCCGACGGCTGGTGCTGGCCGTCGGCCGCCGGACGCCACGGGCTCTGCGGCATGTCCGACGGCGCCGCCGGCGCCGCCTCGGCGCTGCTCGAGCTGTTCGCCGCCACCGGCGACGACCGCCACCACATCGCGATCGAGCGCGCGCTGATGTACGAGCGCGCCTGGTTTGACGCCGAGCACGCCAACTGGCCGGACCTGCGCGGCATCGAGCGCCGCGAGCCGCGCGGCGCTTTCCAGCCGCCCTACGCGACGACGTGGTCGCACGGCGCACCGGGCATCGCGCTCAGCCGGCTGCGCGGCTGGCAGATCACCGGCGACGAGCGATCGCGCCGCGACACGGTCACGGCGCTGGCGACGACCGCGGCCGCCGTCGAGCGCGAGCTGCTCGCGCCGCGCCCGGACTTCACGCTCGGCCACGGCCTGGCCGGCAACGCCGACGTGCTGCTGCTCGGCGCCGAGCTCCTGCCCGAGGGGCCGGCCCTCGCGCACCGCGTCGGCGACGTCGGCGTCGGGCGCTACGCCACGAGCCTCGACGGCTGGCCGTGTGGCGGCGGACGCACCCCGGCGCTGCTGACCGGCGACGCCGGGATCGGGTTGTTTCTCCTGCGCCTGCGCGACCTCGCCGTGCCGTCGGTGCTGCTGCCCGGCGCACCGCCGCCCTGAGGTCGCGCGTCCCACTCGCCAAGATGAGGGCGGCATGGCCGCTGCGCGCAACCTCGTCAACCTCAAGTCCGTCAGCAAGGGCTACGGCAGCCGCTCGGTCCTGCACGACATCACGCTCGGGATCAACGCGGGCGAGCGGATCGGGCTCGTCGGGCGAAACGGCGACGGCAAGTCGACGCTGCTGCGCCTCATCGCCGGCGTCGAGCATCCCGACGGCGGCGCGATCACGCGCGAGCGCACGCTCGAGTCGGCACTGCTGGGCCAAGAGGACGAGCTCGACGACGCCGGCACGATCCGTCTCGAGCTCGTCGGCCGTCGCGCCGACCACGAGTGGGCCGCCGATGCGCGGTTTCGCACGGTGCTCGACGGGCTGCTCGGCGGCGTCGGGCTGACCCGCTTCCCGGCCGGGATCGACACGCCGGTGGCCGCGCTCTCCGGCGGCGAGCGGCGGCGCATCGCGATCGCCCGGCTTCTGCTCGCCGGTCCGGAGCTCCTGCTGCTCGACGAACCGACGAACCATCTCGACGTCGAAGCGGTCGACTGGCTCGCGCGCCACCTCGCCGCGCGCCGCGGGTCGATGCTCGTCGTCACCCACGACCGCTGGTTTCTCGATGCCGTCTGCACCGCGACGTGGGAGGTGTCCGACGAGACCGTCCACCAGTACGACGGCGGCTATGCGGCGTACGTCCTGGCCCGCGCCGAGCGCGACCGCCAGGCCGCGGCGCGTGACGACCGCCGCCGCCAGCTTCTGCGCAAGGAGCTCGCCTGGCTGCGGCGCGGGCCGCCCGCACGCACGGCGAAGCCGAAGTTCCGCATCGACGCGGCGAACGCCCTGATCGCCGACGAGCCCGAGGTCCGCGACCGCGCCGAGCTGCTGCGGTTCGCCACGACGCGCCTGGGCGACAAGGTACTCGACGCGGTCGGCATCTCGCTGGCGTTCGACGACGCGCCGCTGCTGCGCGACGTCACGTGGCGCCTCGGGCCGGGCGACCGTGTCGCGCTCGTCGGCGTCAACGGCTCGGGGAAGACGACGCTGCTGCGGCTGCTGGCCGGGGAGCTGGCGCCGCCGGCCGGCACCGTAGACCGCGGCGCCACCGTGCGCCTTGCCCATCTCTCGCAGGACACCGCTGAGATCCCGGGGCACCTGCGCGTGCTCGAGTCGCTCGAGCAGGTGCGCGGCCGTGCGACGCTGAGCGACGGCCAGGAGCTGACGGCGGGGATGCTCTGCGACCGCTTCGGGTTTCGCGGCGCCAAGGCGCGCACGCTCGTGCGCGACCTGTCCGGCGGCGAGCGCCGGCGGCTGCAGCTCATGCGACTGCTGATGCACGAGCCCAACGTGCTGCTCCTCGACGAGCCGACGAACGACCTCGACATCGACACGCTGACCGCACTCGAGGACCTGCTCGACCGCTGGCCCGGGACGCTGGTGATCGTCAGCCACGACCGCTACGTCGTCGAGCGCGTCTGCGACAACGTGTACGCGCTGACCGGCGACGGCAGGCTGCGCCATCTGCCGGGCGGCATCGAGCAGTACGTCGAGTCGCGACGGCAGGCCGCGGCCGACGCGGGCGCGATCGACCCGGCAACGCAAGCTCCGGCGGCCGCCTCCGTGCCCGCCGCGCGGCGGGGCTCGGGCGGCGGCGGCGCCGCACGCGCCGCGCGCAAGGAGATCCAGCGGCTGGAGAAGGCGCTGGATCGCGCCGGTGCGCGCGAGACCGAGCTGCACGAGGCGATGGCCGCCAGTGCGAGCGACCACGCGCGCCTGCGCGAGCTGCAGGAAGAGCTCGCCGCGCAGGTCGCCGAGCGCGAACGCCTGGAGGCGGCCTGGCTGGAGACGGCGGAGCTGCTGGAGGCCTGAGGCGGCGGCGCGCGGTTGCGCCGAGCGGTGCCTGACGTGCGTGCACTTCGCGCTGCGCCGGGCGAGTGATCGCGTGGTCGAACTGCATCGATGAGGGGTCGAGCTCCCGTTGGGTCGGGCCTGCGGTCCGGGGCCGGCGTGGGACCGGCAGCACGACGCGAAATCGTTCGTAGTCAGGCATAACGCGTCGCGCTCCCGCCCAATGCTTCAGCCCACGGGTCGCTTGGCGAATATTGGTCGCTGGGCACCCCAAAGACGCCAAAGCCATCCCGCCCGCGGGAGCCGGGTCGACATATGCATGCCCCACATGCACAACGCGCCCCGCGACCGCCCGACGCCGCGCCCTGGACGCGACCCCCACACCCAGCGGCGTCACGCTCGGCGATGCAGTTCTTGCCGGCACGTGCACGGGCTCGGCCCGAAGTGATCGGAGTGGGTCGGATGAGCCTCGCCGCCGAGGCTGTAATCGACACACCTCGCCGAAACCGCGGCTAGGTCCGCCCGTGGCCGCCGCCGCGGATCCCCAGCCGGTCGACGGCGTGCCGCTCTGGCTGACCGGGCTCGAGCTGGCCCGGCTCGTCCTGGCGCACCCGCTGCTCATGACCGGCGCTGACCGTGCGAGCGTCCCACGCGCGGACCTAGACTCAGCGGATGCCCCAGGACGGCATCGATCCGGCCGACCTCGAGACCTGCCTGCGGGTCATCGGACAGCTCGACGACCTGCCCGTCGAGCATCCCGACGCGTTGGCCGTGCGGCGCGCCACGGCCGGCCTCTACAAGTCCGTGAAGCTGCGCCGCCGCGCAGAACGCCGCGCGGCCGTGCTCGCCGCCGACGCCGCCGTCACCGCCGCGACGGCGACGGGCGCCGACGGGCGCATCGATGACGAGACCGCGGGCCTGCCGCTGCGCCCGCGGGCCGACGGCGCCACGGCCGGCACCCTCGTGCAGCCTCGTCAGTGCTACGTCTGCAAGGAGCGCTATGTCGAGGTCGACGCCTTCTACCACCAGCTCTGCGGCAGCTGCGCGGCGCGCAACCACGCCCGCCGCGACGCGCGCACAGACCTGTCCGGACGCCGCGCGCTGCTCACCGGCGGCCGCGCGAAGATCGGCATGTACATCGCGCTGCGCCTGCTGCGCGACGGCGCGCACACGACGATCACGACCCGCTTTCCGCGCGACGCCGCCCGCCGCTTCGCCGCGATGGACGACAGCGCCGACTGGCTGGACCGCCTGGCGATCGTGGGGATCGACCTGCGCAACCCCCGCCAGGTCGTCGCGCTCGCCGACGACGTCGCGGCCGCCGGGCCGCTGGACATCCTCGTCAACAACGCCGCGCAGACCGTGCGCCGCTCCGCCGCGTCCTACGCGCTGCTCGCGCAGGCCGAGGCGGCGCCGCTGCCGCCCGGGCCGCTGCCGCCGATCCGCACGTACGGGCCGGCCGGCGTCACGCGGGGCCTGCCTCCGGTGCCGGACGCCGGCGAGCACGCGCACTGGACGCCCACGCCGCACGCGCTCAGCGCGCTCTCGCTCAGCGCGGGCTCGGCCTCCCCCGACCGGGTCGCGGCCGGCATGGCGATCGACGCAGGCGGCCTCGTGCCCGACCTCGAGCCCGTCAACTCGTGGGTCCAGCCCGTCGAGGCCGTCGATCCCGTCGAGCTGCTCGAGGTGCAGCTGTGCAACCAGACCGCGCCGTTCATCCTCGTCGGCCGGCTGCGCGCCGCGCTCGCGGCGTCGCCCGCGCGCCGCACGTACATCGTCAACGTCTCGGCGATCGAGGGGCAGTTTCACCGTGGCTACAAGGGCCCCGGCCACCCGCACACGAACATGGCGAAGGCGGCGCTGAACATGCTGACCCGCACGAGCGCCCACGAGCTGCTGCGCGACGGCATCCTCATGACGAGCGTCGACACGGGCTGGATCACCGACGAGCGCCCGCATCCCACGCGGATGCGCCTCGCCGGCGAGGGCTTCCACGCGCCGCTGGATCTCGTCGACGGCGCGGCGCGCGTCTATGACCCGATCGTCCGCGGCGAGGCCGGCGAGGACCTGCACGGTGTCTTTCTGAAGGACTACGAGCCGGCCCCATGGTGACCGCTGCGCCAACCGCTTCAGCGCCGGCGCGAGATCGCTAGCGTCTGCGCCCGTGCCTCAGCTCGCATCACGGCGCCCGCGCGCTCCGGAGGGCGCGCTGCGCGTGAGCGGCGCGCTGCGCCGGCGCATGCGCCGCCCGCAGCCGCCGCTGAGCTTCCCGGCCGTCACCGGTGCGATCCACCCCGACGACGTCGACGGCACGCACTACGCGCGCGTCGGCCGCTCGGCGATCGACGCGATCGAGCGGGCGCTCGGAGCGGCCGGGCGCAGCTTCGCCGACGTCGAGTCCTGCCTGGACATGCCGTGCGGCTACGGCCGCGTGCTGCGCCTGCTCGCGCGCGAGGTCGCACCCGAGCGCATCACCGCCTGCGACATCAACCGCCAGGCGATCCGCTTCTGCGCGC
>DASZDB010000067.1:0-2485 GCA_035942495.1 Solirubrobacteraceae bacterium | reverse complement strand
ACGGTGACCAGCGCCTGGCCATCGGCGGCGATGTCGATCCGGCGCACCATCCCGAGCTCGACGATCGAGCGGCGCAGCTCGGGGTCCATCACGGGCAGGAGGGCCTCGAGGGCCAGTTCGCGCGTCGGGGGCATCAGCAGTTCCCATCTTCGTTGCTCTGCAGGGGCGCCTGACGCTGACGGTCGCGCGCGGGTGGGACGCCCTTGGACGCCAGCAGCAGGCTCAGCACGTTCTCCCAGTTTCCCCGGATCTTCTGACCCATCTCGCAGTTATCGCCGCGGTGCGCGCGGGCCATTCGAGCGGTCTCCTCGTCCCCGGCGCGCTCGGCGACCTTCTCGAGCAGATGATAGGTCGCGATCTCCAGGTGCTCGAAGACATACGCGTCACGCGCGTTGGCGCCGTAGTTCTGGCCGCCGATGCGGCCGATCGCGACACGCGCGAGTGCGCCGGCCCGCATCGCGAGTTCCTTGCGGCGCGCCGGGCGCGCCCCGAGGGCGGCCAGTCGCGCGCGCACCTCGCGCTCGTGTCGCGCGGTCTCCTCCCGATGCTGCTCGAACGCGTTGAGCATCTTGGCGAGGAGATCGGCGACCTCGGGCAGGGTCCGCTCGCGGCGAACCGCGTCGAGCATGCCGTCGAACATCTGCAGTGCGCCGACCTGCAGCGCGTGCGCGTGGCGCAACTGTTCGATGACCATCGGGGCGAGCGCCGCGTCGGTCCTGGCCGCCGCGCCTGGCTCGGCGTCCAGCGCGGGAGCGGACGGGGGCGATGTCGCGGTGGCGGCGGCCATGTCAGGACCCCACCGCGACGGGCTCGGTCTTCTCGCCCGGGTGGCCGGCGCGGAGCAGCGCCGGCACACCGCTGGGGGTGACATGTATGACCTCATCGCCGCCGAAGCGGGCGATGAGGCTCGCGGCGACCGCGGCACGCTGCCCAGAGCCGCAGATGACGGCGATGGGGCGGGCGCGATCCAGTCCCTCCGGCAGGCCGTCGATGTCGTGGTAGGGGGTGTGCACCGAGCCGGCGAGGTGCCCGGCGTTCCACTCGCCGCGCTCGCGGACGTCCAGGATCTGAAGCCCCGGATCGGCTTCGGCGCGGGCCGGCAGGTCCTGGGCGGCAACACGCTCGATTCGTGCGACGGGCCGGCGCTCCTCGCGCCAGCTCGTCATGCCGCCGTGCAGGAATCCCGCGATCTTGCGGATCCCGACGGCGGTGCAGAGCTTGGCGGCGCCCCGAGCGTCCTCGTCGTCGCGGCCGATGAGCACGATCTCCTGTTCGCGGTCGGCGATCCATGCGAGCTTCGTGCCGAAGCCGGCGTTGAGCTTGGTGATGCAGACCGCCCCCGGGACGTGCGCGTCGTCGAACTGCTCGTCCGTGCGGACGTCGACGAGCAGCGCGCCCTCCTCGCGTTTGAGCTCGACCTGGCGCGGCGTCAGCGGGCCGACCTCCACCCCGGTGGTCAGCAGCGGCCCCCGGTTGAGATCGACGATCGCCTTGAAGTTCGGTGGCTGCGGTCCCAGCTTCGCGATCGACTGCTCGACGAAGCGATCCTCGTCGTTCTCGGCGAGGACGGGGTTGTGCACACGCTCGTATCCGATCGTGGAGGAGACCTTCATGTCCATGCCGGGACCGCCACACATCGAGCCGCCCAAGTGTCCGGGCCAGACCTCGCAGGTGTCGGGCAGGGTGAGGATCTGCTCGTGGAGGCTGTGGAAGATCCCGCGCGCGCCGTCGCTCTTGTCGACGGCCAGATCCGGCCGGGCGACATCGCCGACGAACAACGTGTCGCCGCTGAGCACGGCCCACGGCTCGTCGCCGCGCGCGCGGTCGACGAGCGCGAACGCGGTGTGCTCCGGGCGATGACCCGGCGTGTGCAGCGCCCGCACGACCAGGTCACCGAGCTCCAGTTCCCAACCGTCGTCGAACGGCTCGTGTTCGTAGTCGGGTTCGGCGAGGCGGTGCACGTGGATCGTCGCGCCCGTAGCGGCGGCGAGGCGCCCATGGCCGGAGACGTGGTCGGCGTGGTTGTGGGTTTCGAGGATGTGCTCGATGCGGACGTTCATGTACCGGGCCAGCGCCAGGTACTCGTCGATCTCGAACCGCGGATCGACGACGGCGGCCGCACCGGTGCGGTTGTCGCCGATGAGGTACGACGCGCACCCGAGGTCGTCATGGATGATCTGACGGAAGATCATGCGGCAGCCTCCTGAGGATTGGGGTCTAGGACAGCGCCGAGCCTGCGGTGGCGCTCGGTGAGACCGCCGCACACCTCCTCGCACAGACGAAAGACGGCGGCGTCGGTGATGCGGTACAGGACCTTCGTCCCGACCTTGCGCCGGCCGACGATCTCCGCGCGGTGCAGCACGTTGAGGTGGCGCGACACGTTCGCGTGGCTCGCGTTCAACTCCGTCGCGATCTCCAGCACCGAGGCCTCGTCGCGCTCGTGCAGGTGGTCGAGGATCTTGATTCGCATCGGCTCCGCCAACAC
>DASZDB010000066.1:0-2595 GCA_035942495.1 Solirubrobacteraceae bacterium | reverse complement strand
GTCGCCATCCGGCCCATGAACTGGATGCCCGCGTTGGCGATCGCGACGTCGATCCTGCCGAAGCGCGCGATCGTGCCCTCGACGGCGGTGCGGACCGCGTCATAGTCCGTGACGTCAGCCTCGAACCAGGCTGCGCGACGCGTGCCGAGTCGCTCGGCGAGCAGCGCGAGCCTGTCGGGCTCGAGGCCGACCAGCGCGACGTTCGCGCCGGCGGCGTGCAGCCGCCGCGCGGTCTCGGCGCCGATCCCGCGCGCCGCCCCGGTGATGAAGACCGTCCGCCCGGCGACAGCGAAGCGCGAGCGCGGGAGCATCACGCGGCCACCGGCGCCGGAGCGCCCACGTCGGCCGGGCGGCGCATGATGTACGCCCGGGTGTCGAAGCGCCGCGTGCGATGGCGAAAGCGCCACGTGAAGTCCGGCCAGATCGTCGTGTTCTTGCCGTCGGCGTCGAGGTACCAGCTCGAGCAGCCCGACATCCAGACGGTGCCGGGCAGCTTGGACTGGATCTGCGCGTTGTAGGCGGCCATCGCGTCGGGGCGCACCTCGAACTCGCTGAAGCCCTGCTCCTCCATGACGCGCAGCGCGTCCATGACGTAGTTGAGCTGGGACTCGATCATGTAGACCATCGAGTTGTGCCCCAGGCCCGTGTTGGGGCCGATGAGCTTGAAGTAGTTCGGCAGTCCCTCCACGGTCGCCCCGAGGTAGGCCTGGATGCCGGCCTGCATCCGCTCGGCCAGCGTCCCGCCGTCGCGGCCGCGGACGAGCTGCGCCGAGGGCGGGTCGGTGACGTGAAAGCCCGTGCCGAAGATGATCGTGTCGACCTCGCGCGTGCTGCCGTCGGCGAGGATGATCGTGTTGCCGCGGATCGCCTCGATGCCCTCCGTCACGAGCTCGACGTTCGGCCGCGTCAGCGCCGGATACCACTCGTTGGAGATCAGCACCCGCTTGCAGCCGAGGCGGAACTTCGGCTCGAGCTTGCGCCGCAGCTCGGGATCCTTGACCTGCCGGCGCATGTGCGCGGCAGCGATCTTCTCGGCGCCGCTCATGATGTTCGGATTCTTGATGAATCCCAGCAGGAAGCTCTCGCGGCTGCAGTAGACGCCGCCGCGGACAGCCTTCTGCAGGACGGGGAACTTCCGGTACAGGCGCCGTTCCAGGCGCGTCGTCGGGCGGTCGGAGTGCGGCAGGATCCACGGCGCGGTGCGCTGGAAGACGTGCATCCGGCCGACGCGGTCGGCGATCTGCGGGACGAACTGGATCACCGAGGCGCCCGTCCCGATGACCGCCACGCGCTCGCCGGTGAGGTCATGGTCGTGATCCCACTCGGCCGAGTGGAACATCTTGCCCCTGAAGCTGCCCATGCCGCGGATCCGGGGGATCTGGGGATAGCTCAGCGGCCCGGTCGCGTCGATCAGCAGCTGCGCCGTCCACGCGCCGCGCGACGTCTCGACGTTCCAGCGCCGGCGCTCGTTGTCCCACGCCGCGTTCGTGAGCTCGTGGCCGAAGTGGATGTGCGGATGCAGGCCGTGCGTCGTGGCGATGTTGCGCAGGTAGTGCCAGATCTCCGGCTGGCGCGAGTACGTGCGCGTCCAGTCGGGGTTCGGCGCGAACGAGAACGAGTACAGGTGCGACGGGACGTCGCACTGGCAGCCGGGGTACGTGTTGGCCAGCCAGGTGCCGCCGACGTCGCAGGCGCGCTCGATGAGCACGAAGTCCTCGATGCCCTGCTCCTTGAGCCGGATCGCGAGGCCGAGCCCGCCAAAGCCGGTGCCGACGATGGCGATGCGCACGTGGGGCACGTCGGCGCCGCCGTTCGGCGACGCGGGCGGGCCCGCGGGAACCTCCTCGAGCACGCTCATCGTCCGGCACCGGAGCTCGCGCCCTCGCGGTCTGGATCCGCGGGTGGGCGGGCCCACTCGGGCAGCTCCTCGTGGGGATCGGCGCCGTTGCCGCTGGAGCCGTTCGACGCGTCCGCACCCATCGCGTAGGCCGGCGGCGCGCCGCCGTCGGAATCGCGGGAGGCGTCGTACTGCGCCCACTCGTCCAGGCTCGCCGGGCGCTCCCGGCCGGCGGTCGTGCCGACGCGGTGCAGGCCCCAGGCGAGCATCGCCAGCAGGCCGAGCGCCAGCACGAGGACGGTGCCGTAGGCGGCGTTGGTGATCGGGTCGCTCTGCGGCTTGAGCTCGCGCTGCAGCAACTGACGATCGGAGTAGAAGTCACGCTCGAAGCTGGCCGGTGCCGGGACGGCGGGGGCCGGGATCGCCCGGTCCTCCGGCGCGTAGATCGGCAGGCCGACGATCGAGTTGCCCGCGTGCAGGCGGACCATCGTCTTCCACTCGCCGTGGACGGGGAGCGGCTGCGTCGAGCGGTAGACGCCCTGCGCGACCCGCTCGAGCCGGTCGGTGATGAGTCGGCCGTCTCCCTGCCACGCGGTGATCGTCAGCCAGTTGGCCTTGTCGGCCGCGTCGCGCGGGGTGAGCGTGACGGTGGCGTTCACGGTGCGCTGCGGGCCGCTCTGCACGTCGCTCAGCGCGACCTTGGCGCTCACGCCGCTGTCGGCCTGCGTGTTCAGCGGGAGCGCGAGCAGCACGAAGAT
>DASZDB010000065.1:0-2522 GCA_035942495.1 Solirubrobacteraceae bacterium | reverse complement strand
CGAGACGCGCGATCGCGTCGGGCTGCATGCGCATGAGCACCTTGCCGGGCAGGCTCGTGGCGCCCCGCCCGCTGCGGCGCGACAGCGCGCCCGCCGCCCGCGCAACGGCGATCTTCGCGCCGAGCATCACGGCCCCGGCACCAGGACGCGCAGGGCGTGCGGCACGACGCTGATCGTCAGTGGGGTGTCGCCGATCGGGTCGCCGTCGGCGTAGACCGTGAGCGGGCGGTCGGCGCCGACGTGCAGCTCGCGCCCGCGCAGGACGCGCACGGCCGGGTGCTCGACGTGGGTGCCGCTGAAGACCTTCGGCATGGTCCGCAGGAAGTGGCGCTTGGAGTGCGCGCCGATCAGGACGACGTCGAGCAACCCATCGTCCAGGCGGGCGTCGGGCGCGAGCTGCATGCCACCGCCGTAGCGCCCGGAGTTGCACGCCGCCACGGAATAGCCCGTGAAGGACAGCGGCTCGCCGTCGAGGCGCAGCTCGAACGCCGCGTGCTTCCACGCCGCGAGGGCGCGCATCGCGCCGTAGACGTAGACGAGGCGCCCGAGCTGCGACGGCGCCTCGTTGGCGATGCGGTTGGCGTCCGAGTCGAACCCGAGCGATGCGATCCCGATGAACGAGCGCCCCTCGACGTCGCCGATGTCGAGGTCGCGCTCGACGCCGCGCGCCACGACGGCGCAGGCGGCGTCGATCGCAGGCGGTATCGCGAGCATCCGCGCAGTGTCGTTGCCGCGGCCGCCCGGCAGGATCCCGAGGACCGAGCCGGCGATCTCGCGCAGCACGCCGACGACACAGCCGACGAGCCCGTCGCCGCTCAGCGTGACGGTCACCTCACCGGCAATGGCCGCGCGACGGGCCAGCTCGCGACCGTGCTCGAGGTCGCGCGTGACCTCGGTGTGAAACCGCACCCCCAGCTCGGTCAGCGCCCGCTCGGCGCGGGGGAGGATCTTCGCCGCACGCCCACCCCCGGCGGACGGGTTGCACAGCAGGGCGACGTCGCGATCCATCTGCTGACTATGCCAAGACGAGCGTCTCGAGCCGCTCGGCGATCGCGACCGGCGTCGGCGCGCGCGCGGCCTCGGCCGTCTCCCGATCCGACGCGCCCGTCAGGACGATGGCGCCGTCGATGCCGGCGTTGTGCGCTGCGCCGAGGTCGGCGTCGACGCGGTCGCCGACCATGATCGCCCGGCCCGGACCGAGCCGGTCCAGCGCGGTCTGCAGGAGCGTCGGCTCGGGCTTTCCGATCGTGGTGACGACGCGCCCGGCCGCGTACTCGACGGCGGCGATCACCGCTCCCGAGCCGGGCCACAGCCCGTCTGAGTTGGGAAACGTCGCGTCGCGGTTGGAGCCGACGAGAAAGGCCCCGCGCAGCGCCGCCTGGGTCGCCTCGCGCAACTCGTCGTAATCGAACTTCGGGTGAAAGGCGACCACGACGACATCGGCGCGGCTGGCGAACGCGGTGTGGTTGACGATCCGCAGCCCCGCCGCCTCGACGCAGCGGTGCAGCGCCGGCGAACCGATCACGAAGGCCGATCCGCCGCTGAAGCGCTCGGCGAGGACGAACTGCACGGCGCCGCCGACGGTGACGACCTCCTCCAGCGAGGCCTGGAAGCCCAAACGCCAGAGCTTCTGCACGTATTCCTCGGTCGACAGCTGCGTGTCGTTGGTGACGAACGCGACGTGCTTGCCGGCGGCGCGCAGTGCGGCCACGGCGGCGACGGCGCCGGGCGTCGGCCTCTCGCCGAGCCAGACGCAGCCGTCGAGGTCGAGCAGGATGTGGTCGTAGCGGGCGATGAGGGGGCTGATCGGCACGCGCGAAGTGTGACCGCTGGCGCGGCTGCCGACGTTGCGGCGTTGCTCGGCGACGATCGCGATCGCAATCACTAGGCTGCGGCCCGTGCGCCGAGAGGTCCTCCTCATCGCCATCCTGCTGGCGGCGTTCGTGCTCGTCGCGTGCGGCAAGGACGACCCGCGCTCGGCTGCGAGCGAAACCGTCGGATCGACCACGGCCACGACCGCCGCTCCGGCGACGCCCGCCACGACCACGGCGCCCGAGGTGAGACCGCGCAGCGCACGCGACGGGTGCAAGGCCGTCCCGGCGCCGGAGCCGGCGGCGCAATCGACCCGCAGGCGCTCGCGCCAGAAGCTCAGCCCGAAGCGCACGTACACCGCGATCGTGCGCACGAACTGCGGCACGATCCGCATCCGCCTCGACGTGAGGACGTCGCCGAAGACGACCGCCTCGTTCGCGGCCCTCGCGCGCAACGGCTTCTACGACGGGCTGACGTTTCACCGGATCGCCAAGCCCGGCGGCAACGACTACGTCATCCAGGGCGGCGACCCGCTCGGCACGGGCAACGGCGGACCCGGCTACACCGTGGTGGAGGATCCGCCGGGCGACACGCGCTACAGGCGCTACGTGGTGGGGATGGCGAAGGCCGAGAACGAGCGGCAGGGAACGTCGGGCAGCCAGTTCTTCATCGTGACGGCCGAGGAGGCGCCGCTGCCGGCGGCGTATGCC
>DASZDB010000064.1:0-3101 GCA_035942495.1 Solirubrobacteraceae bacterium | reverse complement strand
CCACGGGCCCGCAGGCCGAGCGCGCCGGCGCGGCGGCCGTCAAGATCGCCGGCGGCGGCAGCGCAGCCTCGGTCGAGCGCGACGCCGAGGGCCGCCGGGTCTGGGAGGTCGAGGTCGCGAAGGCCGACGGGACGACCCTCGAGATCGATCTCGACGCGGCGCTCAAGCAGGTGGCGGCCGAGCGCGACGACAGCGACAGCGGCGAGGCCGACGACAGCGACAGCGGCGAACCCGACGACGCCGACGAGGGTCCCGGCGACGACTGAGGCCCGCGCCGGGTTCCCGAACCCGATCCCGAAGTTCATCTCGCCCTCATCTCAGCTCTGAAAGACTCGCGATATGCGGGTGTTGATCGTCGAGGACGAGGTCAAGATGGCGAGTCTGATTCGCCGTGGCCTGCGTGACGAGGGCCTCTCCGCCGACGTCGCGACGAAGGGCGAGGACGCGCTCTGGATGGCTGAGTCGACCGAGTACGACGCGGTCGTCCTCGACGTCATGCTCCCGGGCATCGACGGCTTTGAGACCTGCCGCCGCCTGCGCGGCGCCGGCGTCTGGGTGCCGGTCCTCATGCTCACCGCGCGCGACGCGATCGACGATCGCATCGCCGGCCTCGACGGCGGCGCCGACGACTACCTGACCAAGCCGTTCTCGTTCGGTGAGCTGCTCGCGCGGCTGCGGGCGATCGCGCGCCGCGGCACCGCACCGCGCCCGGCCGTGCTGACCGTCGGCAACCTCTCGCTCGACCCAGCCCGGCGCCAGGTGTGGCGCGGCGACGAGGAGATCGCACTGTCCTCCAAGGAATTCGCGATCCTGGAGAGCTTCATGCGCCGCCCCGGCGAGGTCATGTCGCGCTTTCAGCTGCTCGAGCACGCATGGGACTACGAGTACGAGAACAAGTCGAACGTCGTCGACGTCTACGTGCGCTACCTGCGCGAGAAGATCGACCGGCCGTTCGGCGAGCATTCGATCGAGACGGTCCGAGGGGCGGGCTACCGCCTGCGCCAGGACAGCGCCAACGGGAACGGCCGCTTCTGATCCGCCGGCCGCTGCCGATCCGGCTGCGCGTCACCCTCGCGTTCGCCGGGGTGATGGCCGTCGTGCTGACCCTGATCGCCGTCGGCCTGTACGTGCGCTTTGAGTCCCAGCTCGACGAGACGATCAACCAGGGCCTGCGGTCGCGCGCGGGCGACGTGGCCCTGTTCGTCCAGCGCCCGGGCGGCGGCCTGACCAACCCGCAGCGGCGGCTCGTCGACCGCGACGAGAGCTTTGCGCAGGTCCTCGAGCTCGACGGAACGCTTCTCGACGCGAGCGCCGGGCTGCGCAACCGGCCGCTGCTGACGCCGGCCGAGGTGCGCGCCGCGGCCGGCCGGCGCCAGACCTTCCTCAGTCGCCGCAACCCGTTCGAAGCAGAACCGGCGCGCCTGCTCGCGACGCCCGTCGGCGCGCAGGACCGCCGCGTGCTCGTCGTCGTCGGCACCGACACGGACGATCGCGATGCCACGCTGCGCAGCCTCCTGCTGCTGTTCGTCCTCGGAGGCCCGCTGGCGCTGCTGCTCGCGTCGCTGGCGGGCTATGGCGTCGCGTCGGCAGCGCTGGCGCCGGTCGAGCAGATGCGCCGCAAGGCGGCCCAGATCACCGACCACACGCCCGGCGAGCGGCTGCCGGTCGGCCGCACCGATGACGAGATCGCCCGCCTCGGGACAACGCTGAACACGATGCTCGAGCGCCTCGAGCGCTCCTTCGAGCGCGAGCGCGCGTTCGTCGCCGACGCATCGCACGAGCTGCGCACCCCGCTGGCGATCCTCAAGACCGAGATCGAGCTCGCGCTGCGCGAGGGGCGCACGCAGGACGAGCTCCTCGAGGCGCTGCGCTCGGCCGCCGAGGAGACCGACCGCCTCGCCGAGCTCGCCGAGGCGCTGCTGATCATCGCGCGTGCCGACGGCGGCAAGCTCGCGCTCGCGCCGACCGCGCTGCGCAGCGACGAGCTGCTCGACGGCGTGCGGGAGCGCTTCGCCGCGCGGCTGCGCGCGAGCGATCGCGCGCTCGTCGTGGACGCTGACGCGGCCGCGGCTCTGACCGGCGACCGCCGCCGCCTCGAGCAGGCGCTCGGAAACCTCGTCGAGAACGCGCTGCAGCACGGCGCCGGCACGATCCATCTGGCGACCCGCGCCGACGCCGACCACGTCGAGTTGCACGTCCGCGACGAGGGACCTGGCTTCCCGCCGGAGTTCGTCGCCGACGCGTTCGAGCGCTTCACCCGCGCCGACCCGGCGCGCACCCGCGGTGGCAGCGGCCTGGGCCTCTCGATCGTGCAGGTCATCGCCGGTGCGCACGGCGGCATCGCGCGGGCCGCGAACCACCCCGGCGGCGGTGCGGACGTGTGGATCGAGCTGCCGCTGGACGCGCCGGCGCCGGCGACGGACGACGCGCTGGACGCCTCCCGCGCGTAGGACAGGGCGGCGCGTGGTGGCGCACAGCGGAAGGATCGCGGGAAAAAATTCCGCTTCCGCTCTTGACACCGCTATCTGAAGTGGTGTCTGAATACACCGCAATCTGAGAAGCGGGTGAGAGCGGGTCAGCTCCCATCGCGCCACACCCGGACCAGGGGGTACCGGTGTCCATCGAGCACGCTCACAGCCAGGAAGTGGCACGATGATCGCTGCCGTCGTGCGCGCGGCGCTGCGGTTCCGCGGCCTCGTCGTCGGCATCGCCGCCGCGATCATCGTCATCGGCGTCGTGACCCTGCGCGACGCGCCGGTCGACGCGCTGCCGGAGTTCACCCCGGCCTACGTCGAGATCCAGACCGAGTCGCTCGGGCTGTCGGCCTCCGAGGTCGAGCAGCTGCTCACCGTCCCGCTCGAGGCCGACCTGCTCAACGGCGTCGAGGGCGTGGACGTCATCCGCTCCTCATCGCTGCCCGGGCTGTCGTCGATCGTCCTCGTCTTCAAGCCCGGCACCGACGTCTACAAGGGCCGCCAGCTCGTCCAGGAGCGCCTGACCCAGCTCGGCGGCGCGGCCTTCCCGAACGTCTCCAAGCCGCCGACGATGCTGCAGCCGCTGTCCTCGTCGAGCCGCGTGATGATGATCGGCCTCTCCTCCGA
>DASZDB010000063.1:0-4333 GCA_035942495.1 Solirubrobacteraceae bacterium | reverse complement strand
TGGGGCTGAACTCGAGCGTCTGCTGCAGGTAGTACGTGAGAAACAGGAACACGCCGAACATGCCCGCGCCCGTCAGGAGCATCGCGAGAAACGAGCCGCCGCGGTCGCGGTCGAGCACGACGCGCAGGGGCAGCAGCGGGTTGGCGCTGCGCGTCTGGATGGCGACGAACGCTGCCAGCAGCACGACGCTGGCGGCGAGCATCCCGATCGTCGTCGCGTCGCCCCAGCCGTTCGTCTCGGAGTTGGCCAGGCCGTAGACGATCGCGAACAGGCCGGCCGTGGCCGTCACCGCGCCCGGCACGTCGATCCGCGAGCGAATCGCCGGGATCTCGTTGTGCAGGAGCGGCAGCGCGGCGATCGCCGCCGGGATCGCGAACGCCAGGTTGACGTACAGGCACCACCGCCAGTCGAGGTACTGGGTGAGCACGCCGCCCATGATCAGGCCGATCGCGGCGCCACCGACCGCCACCGCGCCGAAGACGCCGAACGCCTGGCCGCGCTCCTTCGGATCGGTGAAGGTCGTCGTCAGGATCGACAGCGCGGCGGGGGCGAGCAGCGCGCCGAAGGCGCCCTGCAGGGCGCGCGCCGCGACGAGCACCTCGAAGTTCTGCGCCATGCCGCCGAGCGCGCTCGCGCCGGCGAAGCCGCCGAGCCCTATGACGAACGCCCGCTTGCGCCCGAACAGATCACCGATGCGGCCGCCGAGCAGCAGCAGGCTGCCGAAGGCCAGCGCATAGGCGGTGATGACCCACTGGCGCTGGTCGTTGGAGAACTGCAGCGCCTCCTGCGCGGATGGCAGCGCGATGTTCACGACGGTGGCGTCCAGGACCACCATGAGCTGCGCGATCGCGACGACGAACAGGATCAGCCAGCGCCGTTCGTGATGCGGGTTGGAAGGAGTGGGCTGGGGATCTTGCATGGCGGGAACCTCGTCCTTTGGCTAACTGGAGTGCTAAGCTCCAAGTGGAGGGCAGATCTCAACTTCGTGGGCGGCACCGTACCACAGAAGTGGAGACCATGTCTCCATTTTTATCATGGCCATATCGCCCACCACCTCAGAGCGCCCCCTCCGCCGCGACGCGGAGCGCAACCGCCAGCGCATCCTCGAGGCCGCCGCCGCGGCGTTCGCCGAGGACGGCCTGTCGGTCACGCTCGACGAGATCGCGCGCCGGGCGGGTGTCGGTGTCGGCACGATCTACCGCCGCTTTCCCGACAAGGAGCAGCTCATCGACGCGCTGTTCGAGGCGCGCATGAACGCGATCGCGGAGGAAGCCGAGGCCGCACTGCAGGCCGACGACGCCTGGGCGGGGCTCCTGCGGTTCTTCGAGCGCGCCGCCGCGCTGCACGCCTGCGACCGCGGCTTCAAGGAGGTTGCGCTGTCGGGCGTGCACGGCCTCGATCGCGTCAGGCGCGCGCGCGAGCTCATGTTCCCGCTCGTCTCCAAGCTCGTGGAGCGCGCACAGGCCGACGGCAGCCTGCGCCCCGACGTCGACGCGACCGACCTGCCGCTGCTGCAGCTCATGCTCGGCTCGCTGGGCGACTGCACCCGCGACGTCGATCCCGACGTCTGGCGACGCTACCTGGGCATCATCGCCGACGGCCTGCGCACCCGGCGCGACGGCCCGACGCCGCTGCAGAGCGCGGCGCTGTCGCCCGAGCAGACGCAGCGGTCGATGGCCACCTACCGTCCCTGCTCGCGCTAGCCGGCTCACCCCGCAATCGTCGGCACGCACGCGCCGCGGCCAAACCACTTGAACGACCGCCGCGGGGGCTACGTTGCCGGGCGTGCTGGCCCTCGCCAAGCGCGAACCGTCCGCGCTCCTGCTCGCCGCCCAGCTCGCGGCGGTGCTGGCCTATCCCTTCATGATCGACAACGACGTCGGGCGGGCGCTGTTCAGCGTCTTCGGCATCGCGATCCTCGGCCTGGTCGTGCTCGCCGTGCGTTCCACTCCGGGCGTGAACTGGGTCGCGATCCTGCTCGGCGCCCCCGCGACGGTGCTGCTCGTGATCCAGGCGGTGACGCAGAGCGACGAGCTGCTGCCGTACTCGTCGGGCTTCGAGGCCGTCCTCTACTTCTACGCCGCCGGCGCGATGATCGCCTACATGCTCAGCGATCAGCGGGTCACGCGCGACGAGCTCTTCGCGATCGGCGCGACCTTCACGCTCGTGGCCTGGGCGTTCGCCTATACGTTCATCGTCTGCCAGGCCGTCTACCCCGGCAGCTTCACGGCAGCGGTCGATTCGAACGCCGAGCGCGACTGGATGGAGCTGCTGTACCTGAGTTTCTCGACGCTCTCGAGCACGGGACTCAGCGACGTGATCCCGGTCAAGCCGTTCGCCCGCAGCCTGCTGATGTTCGAGATGATCGCCGGCGTCGCCTACCTGACGGTCGTGGTGTCGCGCCTCGTGGCGCTCACGGCGTTGCGGCCGGTCGATCGCGACTGACTACGCCGCGCGGCGCGCGGTGTGACAGGCGGCGACGGCGAGCTCGTCGCAGCGCTCGTTGAGCGCGACGCCGGCGTGCCCCTTGACCTTGTGCCAGGTGATCGTGTGGCGCTCGACGAGGGCAAGCAGCTGCTCCCACAGCTCGCGGTTCTTGACCGGCTGCTTGGCGGCCGTCTGCCAGCCGCGCCTGACCCAGCCGTGGTGCCACCCCTTGACGATCGCGTCCATGACGTAGGAGCTGTCGATGTGCACGGTCAGCCGCGCCGGGCGCTCGAGCGCCTGCAGACCGCTGATGACGGCCTGCAGCTCCATGCGGTTGTTCGTCGTGGCGGGAGCGGCGCCGGACAGCTCGACCTGCTTGGCGATCGTGCCGTCGGCCCCGCGGGCGACGAGGATCGCGGCCCAGCCGCCGGGGCCGGGGTTGCCCGAGCAGGCGCCGTCGGTCCACAGCTCGATCGTCGTCGCGGCGCCCACGGCGCTCACGGTAGGGCCCGGCGCGGACGCAGGCGCCGCAGCCCTGCGAGCTCCTCAGGCTGCGCGAACCGCGTGGCCGCGAACAGCACCGGGATGAGCGCGGCGGCCGCGGCCCGCAGCAGGAAGCCGTCGAGGCCGGCGTCGGGCAGCAGCAGCTCGCCGGCCACGCTGACGCCGGCCAGCAGCACGACGGCGTGGCCGAGCCGGCGCCACTGAAACGGCACCGCGAACAGGCCGCGGGTCAGCAGGTGCAGCACGACGAGCATCACGGCGTAGGCGGCGACGAGCGCGATGCCGGCGCCCGCGATGCCGAGCGGCTGGACGAGCGCGACGAGCACGACGACGTTCACGACGACGCCTGCGAACGCGGCGGGGAACGTGCGGGTCGTGACGCCGACCCGCCCGCCGATCGTGACGAGCACGAGAAACAGGCCGTACATCGCCCAGCCGAGCGCGACCCAGGGCAGGGCCTCGTGCGCCTCGAAGTACTCGGGCGCGGCGAGCAGGCGCACGACCCAGCGCCCGAGCAGCGTCAGCCCGGCGACGACGTAGCCGGTGACGACGACGTACCACGTCGCCACCGCGGCGTAGAAGCGCCCGGCCTCGCGGTCGTCGCCGATCGAGTAGGCCAGCGGCGGCCAGGCGAGCTGAAAGCCGCGCACCGCGAGGATGACCGCCGTCGCGAGCTTCACCGAGAGGGCGAACAGGCCGGCCGCCGCCGCGCTCTGCGTACGCAGGATGTAGGCGCGGTCGACGACGTTCAGCGCGAAGACCGTCGCGTCGGCCGGCACCGTCGGGACGCCGAACGCCAGCAGCGGACCGAGGCGCATCTCCGGCCGCAGGCCGATTCGCCCGCGCAGCAGCCACCACAGGCCGAGCAGCACGACCGTGGACGCCGCGTAGTTGCCGGCCAGGTAGCCGCGGGCGCCGCCGTCGAGCGCGACGACGAGGGTCACGGTCAGCACGACGGTCAGCAGCACGTTGCACAGCGACGCGACGACGTACGTGCGGCGGCGCTCGTCGACGCGCAGCAGCGCGTACGCGATCTCGAGGTTCGTGAACGACCACAGCCCGAGCACGGCGATCCGCATGAGCCCGGCGTCCTCGAAACCGAGCAGCAGCTCGCTCAGCGGGCCGGCCAGCAGCGCGGCGAGAAGCGCGACCGCGGTCGTGACGAGCAGCACGGTGGCGGTCGTCGTGCGCGCCAGCCGGTCGCGCTCGCCCTCGCGCGTCTGGAAGTAGAAGCGCACGAACGCCTCGCCGAGGCCGAAGCGCAGCAGAATCGACGCGAGGATGATGAACGTCAGCAGCGTCTCGGCGACGCCGAAGTCCGAACGCGTCAGAGCGCGGGTGTACAGCGGCAGCGTGACGAGCGCCAGCACCGCCGACAGGACGCTCGACGCCTGGTATGCGG
>DASZDB010000062.1:0-4161 GCA_035942495.1 Solirubrobacteraceae bacterium | reverse complement strand
CGCGAGAGCATCGCGGCCGCGTTGACGGAGTCCGAGCAGGAGCGCTTCGTGGGGCATCTCGCACGCGCGATCGATGCCGGCGAGCGACTGCGTCGCTCGGCGGTGGCGTACCTCGTGGCGAGCAAACCGGGCTGAGGCACTCACCCGGACCTGTACGCCCGGGCGGAGATGTGCATCGAGTCACGGGTGAAGCGCTGCACTTCGAGGATCTGTCGTCGAGGCCGTTTCCCTGCTGCTCCTCGCTGTCGTCAGCGCGCCGATCTTCTACTCGGACGAGACTCCGGCGCCTGCAGGGCCGCCATCCACTTCCGCGAGCGACCGCCTACGCGCGTCGGCCGGCGTTCGCTAGTGGCTTCCGGGAACCGACGGAGCACTGGTCGGCGAGAGGACTCCGTTGACGAGATCACCACCTGTCTGGAACAGGAGTGCCTCGTGACGCTGCTGGGTGCAGCAGGATGCGGGAAGACACGTCTTGCCGTCGCGGTAGGGGAACGGCTCAAGCAACGCTTCGAGGGCCGCGTCAGTTTCATCGACCCCTGCGCGGCGAGCCGGGACACCCCAGCGTCGGCGCATTCGCGCGCCAGCTCGAGCTCCCGCTGGTGCCGCGTGTCGACGATACGGAGACGCTCAAGCGCGCGCTCGACGGCGACGCGATGCTGCTCATCGTCGACAATTGCGAGCATGTCGCCGGCGAGGCGGCCGCAGTCGTCGCGAACCGCTCGAGGGATGTAGCGAGCTTCGCGTCCTGACTACGAGCCGAGTGGTGCTTGGGCTGACTCGCGAGAGCCGGATCGAAGTGCCGCCGCTGCCGGTACCCGCCGCGAATGCAGAGCTCGACAAGCTCAGGGCATCGCCCGCTGTCCGCTCTTCGTCGATCGAGCGCAGCGGGTGTCGTCCTCCTTCGAGTTGACCGCGTCGACGTCGCCGGACATCGTCAGGATCTGCTGCGCGGCAACCCTCGCGAACGCCACTGTGCCGAGTGCGCACATGCGAACCACATCACCAACGAGGCTCGGCGACTCGCGCCGCAGCTCCTGTCGAGCAGCCGTCTTGATTGCACGACGTGACGTGCGTGGCTAACCGATCGAGGCTGTACTCGCTGCCGCGTTCGGCGTCACCTGGACCTTCAGCCCTTCGCCGCGCCGAAACGTCGAGATCGCCTTGTTGTAGTCGTCGAGCGCGACGCGGTCGGTGATCAGGGCGTCGCCGTCGATGATGCCAGCGGCGACGACGTCGCGTGCGCGCTCGAAGGAGTGGAGGATCGCCATCGAGCCGATGATCGTCAGCTCGTCGTTGTAGACGCGAAACGGTGAGAATGAAGTCATCGTGTCCTTGTCTGCCACGCCGAAGACGAGGAAGGTGCCGCCCCGCCGGATGTGGCGCAGCGCGTCTTCCTGGGCAAGGGGCGACCCGGTCGCGTCGATGACGATCTCCCAACCCTCGGGACGGTCGAGCTCCTTCGCGCTGAGAGCGACGTGATCGGCGCCCGCCGCGGTGGCGCCGGGCAGCCGCGCAGGGTTGTGGTCGACCACCGAGACCGAGCCGGCCGCCTGAGCCACCGCGAGGCTGCAGAGGATGAGCCCGATCGTGCCCGCGCCGTAGATGAGCACGTGGTCGCCGATGCGCGGCTGCAACCGGTCGAAGCCGTGGATCGCGCACGAGACCGGCTCGATCAGCGGCCCCCAGCTGCGCGGGATCTCTTCGGGCATGACGAACGCGTGGCTGGCCGTCACCGCCACGAGCTCGGCGCAGCCGCCGTTTCGGCCGATGACACCGAACGAGTCGAAGTTCTCGCAGAGGTTGCCCCGGCCGATCCGGCAGTAATGGCAGTGGCCGCAGAAGATCGACGGCTCGACCGCGACGATGTCGCCGACGCGCAGGCCACGCGCCTCGCGTCCGACCGCGACGACCTCGCCCGAGAACTCGTGGCCAGGCACGATCGGGAATCGCGTTCCGAGGAACTCCCCGTCGATGATGTGGATGTCGGTCCCGCAGATCCCGCAGCCGTCCGGAGCCACGACGACCTGATCGGGCGCGGGGGCGGGATCGTCGAGCCGCTCGACGCTCACGATCCCGGGCTGTGGCAGCACAACGGCTTTCACGCGAGCGCAAGGTACCCGGCGTCCTGCGAGAAGTCGCCGGTTCCCGTCAGATTTCGGTCTGGGCGACGTGTTTGCGGGACTCGCTTGGAGGCTAAGGCCCGCGCGTGGTGAAGTTCGTCGACCGACCCACCGCCTCGGCGCGTGACCCTGTCCGGACGCGGGAGCCACGCCACGCCGCCGTGCCGTGGCCCGCTGTCGCGGAGGCGGCGCCGCGGCGGATGCTGCTGGCCGGCCCGGGCGTGGCGATCGTCTCGCTCGTCACGGCGGTGCTCGTCACCGGCGCCGCCGGCCTGCCGCTGCGCGACCCCGACCACGTCGCGGGCCGGCGTCTTGTGCTGGTGCTCGGCCTCGTTGGCGTGCTCATCGTGCTCGACGTCGTGGTCCGCGCGGCGCGGCGATCGGGGACGCTGCGGCCGTCGCGGGCCGCGATGGCGGCGGTTCGGCGTGAGCGCTGGCGCCTGGGCCGCGGCCTTGCCGTCGGCACCGCGCTGGTCAGCTTCTACCTGACCTACCTGGCGTATCGCAACCTCAAGAGCGTCGTTCCGGTGCTGCGGCCCGAGCAGTTCGACCGTCAGCTCGCCGATCTGGATCGCGCGCTGTTCCTCGGCCAGGATCCGGCGCAGCTGCTGCATGCGCTGCTTGGCACGGGATTTTCGGCTCACGTGCTGTCGGCGGGATACATGCTCTTCTTCGCGTTCATCCCGGTGACGCTCGCCGGAGCACTGGTCTTCTCGCGCGACCTGCGGGCGGGCCTGTTCTACACGACGGCGCAGTCGATCAACTGGCTGCTCGGCGCGGGCAGCTACTTCCTCCTGCCGTCGATGGGGCCGATCTATGCGGAGCCCGCCGCGTTCACGGATCTCCCGGTCACCGGCGTGGGGCAGCTGCAGGAGATCCTGCTCGACCAGCGCCTGGAGTTCCTGTGGGACCCCGCCGCCGGGATCGCGCAGAGCATCGCGGCGTTCTCGTCCCTGCACGTCTCGATCTTCTTCACGGGCGTGCTCGCGGTCCATCTGCTGCGGCTCGGCAGAGGCGTGAAGATCGCGGCGTGGCTGCTGCTGGCGGTGACGCTCCTGTCGACGGTGTACCTGGGCTGGCACTACGTCGTCGACGACATCGCGGGCCTGCTGCTCGGCGCGATATCGGTCGGGGTGGCGTGCGGGCTGACCGGCTTCAAGCTGCGCCGCGACCCGAGGGGACGCGCGGCGCGGCCGCCCGCTGTCGTGCAACCGTCGCTCCCGATGGCGACGGCGCAGCCGCGTTCGGTTCGCTGGCGCGAGCTGCTGGCGGGTCCGGCCGTGGCCGCCGCCACCGTGGTCACCGCGCTGCTGGCGACCGACGCGGTCGGCCTTCCGCTGCGCGACCCCGATCACGTCGCTGCGCTGTATCTGGGGCTCGTCGGCTGCGGCACCTTGATGCTGGTCGGGCTCGACGTCGTCCTCCGTGCCGGGTACCGCACGGCGCGCTTTCCGCCGTCACGAGCCGCGATCGCGCACGTGCGACGCGAGCGCTGGACATTGCGTTCGGGCGTGGCCGCGGGCAGCGCGCTGATCGGCTTCTACGCGACCTACCTCGCCTATCGCAACCTCAAGAGCATCGTTCCGCTGGTCAGGCCGGACGACCTCTTCGACCGCCAGTTGGCCGTCCTCGATCGCGATCTCTTCTTGGGCCATGACCCCGCCGCGCTGTTGCACAGCCTGTTGGGGATGGGCCTCTCGACGCACGTCCTGTCGACCGCGTACGTGGCCTTCATCGTCTTCCTTCCCCTGACGATCGGCCTGGCCCTCGTCTTCAGCCGCGACCTGCAGACGGGCCTGTTCTATACGACCGCGCAGTCGATCAACTGGGTGCTGGGCATCGGCAGCTACCTTCTGCTCCCCTCGCTCGGCCCGATCTACTTCGAGCCTGGAGCCTTCGCCGCGCTTCCGGCATCGGACGTGACCTACCTGCAGGGGGTGCTGCTCGACCAGCGGGTCGACTTCATGGCCGATCCGGCGTCGGCTACGCCGCAGAGCATCGCGGCGTTCGCGTCGCTGCACGTCTCGATGAGCTTCACGGC
>DASZDB010000061.1:0-9469 GCA_035942495.1 Solirubrobacteraceae bacterium | reverse complement strand
CTGCGAAACACGGGATGACGCGCGTCTACGTCTCTGGGCATCGCAATCCCGACACCGACTCGATCGGCGCGGCGATCGGCTACGCCGAGCTGAAGAACCGCCTCGACGAGGACGGCACGGAGTACGTCGCGGTGCGCCTCGGCACCGTCAACTCGCAGACGGAGTGGCTGTTGCGGCGCAGCGGCGCGCCGCTGCCACGTCACCTGCCGCACGCGTACCTGCGCGTGCGCGACGTCATGCGGACGACGTTCCCGATCGCCCACCGAGCGGACCCGGTGCGCACCGTCGGCCTGCTGATGGCCTTGGAGGGAATGGATCTCGTGCCCGTCGTCGACGATGACGGGGTCCTGACGGGGTTGCTGACCGAGCGCGGGCTCGCGCGGCGCTACGTGCGTGAGTCGCGTGAGGCGTCGCGCCTGGACGTGCCGACGCCGCTGCGCTCGATGGTCGAGGTCCTCGATGGCGAGCTGCAGGGCGGAGACCCGGACGTCGAGATCAAGGGTCGCGTCTGGGTGCAGGCGATGCACTCCACGGCGAGCAGCAAGGTGCAGCCCGGCGACGTCGTCGTCATCGGCGACCGGCCCGAGGCGATCACGAACGCGATCCGGCGGCGGATCGCGCTGCTCGTGCTGAGCAACAGCGTTCGGCCCGACGACGAGATGCTCGAGCTCGCCGCCGAGCACGACACGTGCGTCGTGACGTCGCCGCTGGACTCCTACGTGACGTCGCGCATGATCACGCTCTCCGAGCCGTGCCGCGCCCTCGCCGAGACCGACCCGCTGACGGTGGGCAAGGACGACCTCGTGCGCGACATCGCCGACCAGATCAAAGACGTCCACTACCGCGCGGTCATCGCGGTCGATCGCGACGGCAAGCCGGTCGGGGTCGTCACCCGCTCGGACCTCGTCAACCCCAAGCCGCGCCGCCTGCTGCTCGTCGACCACGGCGAGCGCGGCCAGAGCGTGCCGGGCATCGAGGAGGCCGAGATCGTGGAGATCCTCGACCACCACCACATCGGGTCGATCGAGACGAAGCTGCCCGTGACCGCGATCTTCGACCCCGTGGGCTCGACCTCGACGCTCGTCGTCGAGCGCTTCCGCCAGGCGGAGACCGAGCCGGCGCAACCGACTGCGACGATGCTGCTCGGCGCGATCCTCAGCGACACCGTGCTGCTGACCTCCCCGACGACGACCGAGCGCGATCACGCCGTCACGGGCTACCTCGAGGAGCTGCTGTCGCTCGACGCGCAGCAGTTCGGGCGCGAGATGTTCGAGCACAGCTCCGATGTCGCCGACGTCTCCGCCTCGGACCTCGTGCGCCGCGATCTCAAGGAGTACGAGCTCGACAACGGCAAGACGCTGAGCGTCGCCCAGATCGAGACCGTCGGGAGAGCGGTGTTCGAGCGTTCCGGGGAGCTGCGCTCGGCGGCCGAGCGGCGGCGCGCACGCCACGGCGACGTGATGTTCGCGGTCATGCTCACCGACATCCTCGCCCAGCACACGCGCCTGCTCGTGACCGGCAACGAGTCTCTGGCCGAGCGCGCGTTCGGCGAGCCGGTGGTGGACGGCGCGATCGAGCTCGAAGGCGTGATGAGCCGCAAGAAGCAGGTCGCGCCGGGGCTGCTGGCCGCGGCCAGCGGCTGACGCCGGCGGCGCGCTTCACGTGAGGCCGGTCGCGGCCGCGGGTACGCAGCGCGGCTCCCCAGACGCACCGGAGGTTCGCACCATGCTGACCCAGAACGTCGCCGACGGCGTGCACCGCATCGAGGACGCCTACACGAACTGGTACATCGTCGAGGACGCAGGCGCGCTGACGATCGTCGACGCGGGCGTGCCGACGTCGTGGGACTCGTCGCTGCAGGAGGCGCTGAACGCCCTCGGCAAGCGCCGCACGGATGTCCGTGCGCTGATCCTCACGCACGCGCACTTCGACCACATCGGCTTCGCCGAGCGCGCGCGCACGGAGCTCGGGATCCTCGTCTACGTGCACGAGAACGACGTGCCGCTCACCCGCCACCCGCTGCAGTACAGCCACGAGCGGCCGCGCTCGTGGTACTTCGCCACGCAGGTGCAGGCGCTGCCGATCGTCGCCTCGCTCGTGCGCAACCGTGCCTTCTGGCCGCCGCCGATCAGCGACGTCAGGCGCTTCTCGAACGGGTCGCTCGACGTGCCCGGTTCGCCGCGCGTGCTGTTCACGCCCGGCCACACGCTCGGGCACTGCGCGTTTCACTTCCCCGACCGCGATGTCGTCATCGCCGGCGACGCGTTCGTGACGCTCGACCCGTACACGGCGAAGACCGGGCCGAAGCTCGTTGCCCGCGCGGCGCTCGCCGACAGCCAGCGCAACCTCGCATCGCTCGACGAGATCGCCGAGACCGGCGCAGGCACGGTGCTCACGGGCCACGGCGAGCCGTGGACCGGCGGCGCGGCCGAGGGCGTTCGGCGCGCGCGAGAGGCCGGCACCCGCTGAGCTGCGGTCGCGCAACGCCGGGGAGCGGCTCAGCCCGCGCCCCGCGCGATGCAGCGTACGAGCGATGAGCTGCTGCCGTTCGCGGCGCCGAGGCAGGCGAACAGCTCGCGCCGGCGACTTCCGGTGAGGCCGGCGCCGACCCGCTGCAGGATCTCGCCGGTGCCGACGCCGCCGAGGTCCGCCAACGGGCGCCGGCGCGGGCCGAGCGCCGCGAACGCCGCCGACGGCACCGCCTGCTCGTTGACGTCGTCAAGCCGCAGGTGCAGGTTGACCTTCCCGCCGTTCAGCGCGGGCAGCGGCGAGGCGCCGTCCGCGAAGGAGAAGACGAAGCGCACGGCGATCTGACGCAGGAGCCGGTCGCGCGCGCCGGTCCAGATGTCGATCCAGGACGACTTCACGGCGGCGGTGACCTGTCTGCGGAGCTTGGGCGACAGCAGGGTCCAGCCGGATCCCGCGCCGCCGGCGCTCGTGAACATGCCGTCGATGTCCTCCAGCAGCGGCTCGACGGCGACGCGGCCGCCGATCCGGACCGTGTTCGCTCCGACGGCGCGCTCGGCGCCCTTGATCGCCGCGCCGCTGATCCAGCGCAGCGGGTCGAAGCCGGTGACCGGGAGGCGCGTGCGCCGCCGAGTGTTCACGGACGGCCGGGGCCCGTCGTCGAGCTCGTATGTCGCGTCGTCGAGCGTCACGAGTGCCCGCTCGCCCGCCGAGCGGACCGTCGCGACGTACTGCCGGCGCGCCAGCGTGGCGGCGAACTCGACATCGAACCGCTCGGCGCCGCCCGTCCTGCTGAAGGGGCCCAGCAGCGTGAACAGAACCGGTCCGCTCGCGGCAAGGCGGCCCTCGGGATCCAGCCGGACGCTCAGCGACAGGTAGCCGTCGTCGATCGCGGAGTCGCTGCTGCGAAACGTCTGCTGCAGGACGTCCGCGGCCGCCCGTTCGTGCCCGTCCGTGCCGCCGCACGCGCCGAGCAGCCCGACGGTCAGCGCGACCGACGCGATCGCGCCGGCGCGGCGAACGGTCATCACGCGCCGCGTGCCCACGCCGCGATCTCCTCGGCCAGCGATGGCCCTGCCGACGACACGATGTCGTTGTGGCCGACGCCGCGAACGATGCGCAGGCGCTTGGGCGTGGGCGCCGCGGCGAAGAGGGCTCTGGCGTGCTCGACGGGGACGATCATGTCGTCCTCGCCGTGCAGCACGAGCAACGGCGCGCGCAGCCCGGCGATCAGGCGCAGGCTCGGGTACGCATCCGGCACGACCGCGGCCGGGACCGCGCGGTAGTGCATGCGGGCCATGTCGCGGACGCTCGTGAATGCCGACAGCAGGATCAGACCGGCCGGCGGGTGGGCCAGCGCCAACTCGAGCGCGACGGCGCCGCCGAGCGACTCACCGACGTACAGCACGCGGGCAGGGTCCACCGCGGGCTGACGCAGCAGCGCCTGGAGCGCCGCGCGCGCGTCGCGGTAGGTTCCCTGCTCGTCGGGCCTGCCGCTGCTCGAGCCATAGCCGCGGTAGTCGAACAGCAGCACGTCGAAGCCCGCGGCCGTGAGGAGCTCCGCGTGCAGCACGCGGTCGCCGACGTTGCCTGCGTTGCCGTGGCACAACAGGACGTGTCCGAGCGCTGCCGCGCGGCGCTCGATCCACCAGCCGTGCAGCCGCTCGCCGTCACTCGTGACCAACGCGATGTCGCGGAAGGTCAGCGCGGCGCTCGCCGGCGTGCGCACGACCTCGCGCGACGGGAAGTACAGCAGCGCGTTGAGCAGCGGGCGCATCAACCCAGGTGCTTCGACGACGTGACGAGTCGCGTTGCGTCCACCCGCGCAGGATGGCACCCCATATCGGCCGGCTGCGGACGATCCGCGGCCGATCGACAGACCGTATCCTGCGCCTCGCATGCCAACCCGCCCCGTCAAGATCGCGGTGCTCGGCGGCGGCTACGGGGCGAAGGTCCCGCTGCCGGTCCTGAGCGACATGGAGGAGTTCGAGCCCGTCGCCGTCTGGTCGCGCCGCCGCGAGCGGGCGCGTGAGTTGGCCGAGAAGCACGCGCTGGAGCTCGGCACGAACGACGTCGACGAGCTGCTCGCCCACCCCGATCTGGAGGCCGTGCACGTCGCGACGCCGGTGGCCACGCACGCCGAGGTCGCGACCGCCGCCGCGCGTCGCGGCCTGCACGTGCTCGTCGACAAGCCGGTCGCGATGGACCTCGGCGAGGCGCGCGCGGTGCGCGACGCGGTCGACGAGGCCGGCGTCGTCTGCGCCGTCAACTACGGCCGGCGCTTTCAGGCGGCGCGCGCGCGTCTGCTGGAGCGGGTCGCCGAGGTCGCCGGCGCGCCGCGCATGGTGTCGATCTCACTCGTCTTCGACGACCACGCGCTGCCGGAGTCGCGGCCCTTCACCTGGGTGCAGGACGCCGCGCTGGGCGGCGGGCGGCTGCAGGGCTACGGCGTCCACGACCTCGACCTGCTGCTGGCGGCGTTCGGCGAGGTCGACTCCGTCGCGGCCGCGACCGAGGTCGGCGTGGGCGAACGCGAAGCACCCGACGGCACTCCCCACACGGTCACCGCCGAGGACGCCTACGTGATCCTCATCCGCTTCCGCGGCGGGGGCCTCGGCCACGTCAGCCTCACCGCGACCGCTCGCCACAAGCGCGGCGACGTCATCGAGGTTCACGGGGCGGACGGCACCGTGCGGCTCGACGCCGACAAGCGCCTGCACTGGGGCCGCGCCGGCGAGGAGCTGCAGGTCGAGGGGCCGCTGCAGGCCGACTCCAAGGCGGCGTACACGCACGTGGCGCGCAGCTTCCACGCCGCGATCCGCGAGGGCGCCGCGCCCGAGCCCGGGCTCGACGAGGGCCTGCGGGTGCAGGCGCTCTTCGACGCGATCCGCCGGGCGGACGCCGAGCGGCGCTGGGTGCAACCCGAAGCCGTGTGACCGCTCACCCGCCCGTGCCCGCCCACACGCTCACGCTCGTCCGCCACGGTCAGACGGTCAGCTCCGCGCGCCACGCCTACTCCGGCCGCTCGGACATCCCGCTGACCGACGCCGGCCGCGAGCAGGCGAGCGCCGCCGCCCGGCAGCTCGCCGACGCGGGCGTCGACGCGGTGCTCAGCAGCCCGCTGATCCGCGCTCGAGACACCGCGCAGGCGATCGCCGACGCCGCCGGCGCGCCGCTGACCGTCGACGAGCGCCTGACGGAGGTCGACTACGGCCCGTTCGAGGGGCTCGATCGCGCCGGCGCGAGCGAGCGGACCGGGGCCGCGTTCGACGCCTGGCGCGCCGACCCGTTCGGGGCGCCCGTGCCGGGGATGGAGCCGCTGTCCGACGCCCTCGACCGCGCCCGCGCCGCCACCGCCGACGCCCTCGCCGCGCACGAGCACCCGGTGATCGTCGGCCACCAGGGGATTCTGCGCCTCGTGCTCGTCGCGCTTGGCCAGATCGCCCCGGAGGACTACTTCGCGACGCGCCTGCGCGAGGCGCAGCCCGTGGTCGTCGAGCGCCCGGCGATCACCGGTCCGCACGGCTGACTGTGGGATGCGACACAGCCGCCGCGTTGCGCCTTGACGCGGCCCTGGTCGCCGTGTGTGCTTGAGCCGTGAAGCTCGAGTTCAAGAACCTGGGGCCGTGGATCTTCGGCACCGAGCAGCTCAAGCGCTTCACGCAGGACTCGCCCGTGATGCCCGACGTCTGGCTGCAGTACGGCGGCGAGCCGAACACCGCGATCGATCTGCTGCTCGAACCGCACGAGGACGCCACGACCGGCGAGCTCGCCCAGGCCGTGCTCGACGCCGACCACAGCCCGACCTCGCCGGAACCCATCGAGCTTGCCTACAACGGATCGCACGTGGCGGTCCGGCTGACGTTCGAGCAGATGCTGCGCAGCGTGCTCCCCCTGTCGGAGTGGTGGCAGGAGCATCTGTGGCCCGGTGAGGCCGAGTCGGTCGCCGCGATCCTCGACGCGCGCCGCGACGAGATCATCGCCGGCCTCAAGGAGCCGATGCGCGAGCAGGGGCGCCGCCCGACCGGGACCGGCGAGCTGTCGGGGACGCTGATCTGGCTCGTCGGGCTGATCGGGCGGATCACCTGGGAGGCGGCGCATCCCGACGACGACCAGCCCGACGACGAGCCGCCGGAGGGGCTGACGTACGATCTGCTCGTCGATCTCGCCGCGCAGGCGCTGGGCGACCTGCCGCGCGTGCCGCCGCCGGGGCGCCCGCTGCTGTGGGCGATCAACCGCAATCGGCCCGCCCGCCCGGCGCTCTGGCGCTCGCGCAACACGATCAAGGCGGACGCGGCCACCCTGCTGTTCAGCCTGCGCTGCAACGACATCTGCTGGGCGGTGATCGACTCCGGCATCGACGCGACGCATCCCGCGTTCAGGGTGCGTGGGCCCGACGGCGTGGCGACCGAGCGGACCCGCGTGCGCGCGAGCTACGACTTCACGCGCCTGCGCAAGATCCTCGCCGGCACCGATGCCGATCGCGACACCCTCGGCGGCGAGGCGGCCAAGCAGCGCAAGGAGATCGGCGCGCGGCTGCGCAGCGGGCGGGCCGTCGACTGGGGCCTGCTCGCCGGACCGCTCGCGGTCGATCTCGACAGGGCGGGCTACGCGCCGCCCAAGCACGAGCACGGCACCCACGTCGCCGGGATCCTCGGCGCCGACTGGCCGGCGACCGACTCCGAGCCGGCGCGCAGGAACGACGTGCGGGGAGTCTGCCCCGACATCGACATCTACGACCTGCGCGTCTTCGACGACAGCGGCGCGGGCGACGAGTTCACGATCCTCGCCGCGCTGCAGTTCGTGCGCTGGCTGAACGTCAACTCCCCGACGCCCGTCATCCACGGCGTGAACCTCAGCCTGTCGCTCGACCACGAGGTCGGCTCGTTCGCCTGCGGCCGCACGCCGATCTGCGAGGAGTGCGAGCGCCTGATCGGCAGCGGCACGGTCGTCGTCGCCGCCGCCGGCAACGAGGGCCGCGCGTTCGTCTCGATGAACGCCGGCGTGACGGAGGGCTATCGCCAGATGTCGATCACCGATCCCGGCAACGCCGGCGGGGTCATCACGGTGGGCGCGACGCACCGCCACCAGCCACACACCTACGGGGTGTCGTACTTCTCCAGCCGCGGCCCGACCGGCGACGGGCGCTGCAAGCCCGACCTCGTCGCGCCGGGCGAGAAGATCACGGGACCCGTGCCCGGCGGCGGCCTGAAGAGCCTCGACGGCACGAGCATGGCCGCGCCGCACGTGTCCGGCGCTGCGGCGCTGATCCTCGCGCGTCATCCCGAGCTGATCGGCCGGCCCGCCGAGATCAAGCGCGTGCTGTGCACAACGGCGACCGACCTCGGCCGCGAGCGTTACTTCCAGGGCAGCGGCGTCGTGGACGCGCTGCGCGCGATCCAGTCCATCTGAAAGGCAGCTGCCGCATGATCTTCTCGCTCGAAGCGCTCCAGGCATTTCACGGAGACTCGCTGCTCGTGCACGCCTGCACCGCCGAGAACCTCGTGCTGCTGCTCATCGACGGCGGGCCGTCGCGCACCTGGGAGACGAGCCTGCAGCCACGCCTGGAGGAACTGCGCTCCGAGCGCGCCGGCGACGGAGCGCTGCAGATCGATCTGGCGATGGTCAGCCACATCGACTCCGACCACGTCGCCGGGATGGTCGACCTCGCCGGTGAGCTCGTGACCGAGCAGCAGGATTCGCAGCCGCTGCGCTACGAGGTCGACACGCTCTGGCACAACTCCTTCGACGACGTGCTCGGCAACGAAGCCGACGAGCTGCGCGCCGCGGCGGTCGAGATCCTGTCCAAGCCCGTCGACGACCGCGTCGCCGACGAGATCCGCGCGGCGGGCCTCGCCGTCGTCGCGAGCGTCGCGGAGGGGCGCGAGCTGCGCGACCAGGCCAAGACGCTCGGCTGGACGGTCAACGAACCGTTCGACGGGCCCGTCGTGCTGCCACAGGAGGGCGTGCGCAAGATCACGCTCGGGCCGCTGGAGCTGACGGTCGTCTGCCCGCACGCCGAGCAGCTCGAGAAGCTTCGCGCGGCGTGGGACAAGTGGCTGAAGGACCATCCCAAGGCCGTCGCGAACCCCGCCGCCGCCCACGCCGGCCGCGACAACTCGCCGTACAACCTGTCGAGCATCGTCGTGCTCGCCCGGTGCGAAGGCAAGACGATGCTGCTGACCGGCGACGCGCGCGACGACCACGTCCTCACCGGCCTCGACGCGGCCGGCATCGCGAAGGACGGCAAGACGCACGTCGACATCCTCAAGCTCCCCCACCACGGCTCGATCCGCAACATCCGCGCGGAGTTCTTCGAGCGCGTCACCGCCGATCACTACGTCATCTCCGCCGACGGGCGCCACGGCAACCCGGAGACCGAGACGCTGACGCTGATCGCCGACGGCCGCGCCGACGACGACTTCACGATCCACCTGACCAACCGCGTCGGCACGGACGACCTCAAGGCGCGGCTGGACGCCTTTCTCGCCGCCAAGGAGAAGTCCGGCCGCGCGTACGGCGTGAGGTTCCGCGACGAGGCGGCGCTCGGCCTGCGGATCGACCTGCTCGACGGGGGCTAGCGATGGGCGCCCACGACGACCTGCTCAAGCGCTTTCAGCCGGTGCTGCGCTACGACTCAAACGAGCAGTTCTTCGCCGACAGCGCCGAGCAGTACATGGTCAACCCGGGCAACGAGCTGCGGCGCAAGCGCACGGCGACGGGCGCCGGCGCCGTGCTGGCCAGCGCGGAGCCGAAGGACGGCGAGCCGGTGCTGGCGCTCGACTTCCTCGGCCCGAAGACCTACCGCGACGGCAGCGAGGTGCTCGAGGGCGACCACATCGGCCTCAAGGGCAAGGACTACCGCGAGCAGTACCGCCGCCTGCGGACGGCGTATCCGGAGCTCAGCAACGTCGTCTACGGCCACGCCATCGAGGTCAACGGGCGCCTCTGGCTGCAGTACTGGCTGTTCTACTTCTACAACGACTACCAGCTGTCGTTCGCG